>DYSA01000400.1 GCA_020726425.1 Fibrobacter succinogenes
AAAAATACGCTCAAGCACTCATTTCAAGGCCGGAGTCTTGGGGCGAGTTGTCTTTATATCATGCTGTTACAATCTTGCAAGCATGACAAAAAGTACCTGAGTAGCTACTTTTTTTGATACAGTGAAGTGATTCATTTTCCCGGCTTCCCATTTTTCGATGGTTTGTTATGGAAACTCTTTTGCGGTTTTCCTTTCGAGCTCTTTCCCGATTGATCGATCCATTTTGAAAATTCCTGCTCCGCTTCGGACTGAGTTTTAAACAGGGGAATCTCTTTCCACGAACCGTTGGCGATGTCATCGATGTTCCACGGCCCGATCTGTACGCGGATTAGGCGAAGCGTTGGGAATCCCACGTGAGCGGTCATGCGTCGTACTTGCCGATTTTTCCCTTCGCGAATGGTCAGCGATATCCACGATGTGGGAATCGCTGCGCGGAATCGCACCGGCGGGGTTCGTTCCCAGAGCCACGAAGGTTCAACGATCCGTTTGGCGATCGCCGGTTTCGTAAGTCCATCCTTGAGAATCACTCCGGTAGTGAGTTGTTTCACTGCCTCGTCGCTGATTTCACCTTCCACCTGAACGTAGTAGGTTTTGGGAAGTTTGTATTTTGGATTGGCGATCATATTCTGAAGCCACCCCGTGTCGGAAAGCACCAGCAGTCCTTCGCTGTCCGCATCGAGTCGTCCCGCGGCGTAAACGTTGGGGACATCGCAGAAATCCTTGAGTGTGGGACGGTTCTGTTCATCGGTGAACTTGCACTGCACATTAAATGGTTTGTTCAGAAGGATTAGTTTTGGCATTTTGCTCCCCGTTTATAAATCAGAGTGAAAAGTACGAAACGGCACACATTCTTGCAATCGATTATTTCAGATGTTGAACCTTTCCGTAATTCGAGGTATGACTGTATATTTGAATGAGATTGCAATAGAAACAAAAGGATTGTAGATGAATAAAAAAATGAGTTACACTTCAATCGTATATCTCGGTATGATTATCGGCTTTGCGATTCGTTCACTGATCATGCACAACTATGAATTTCTCTTTTATGCCGTCATTCTTTCGGGATTCTGGGGAATTATCATGAAAACCGATGCGCGTTTGAACTATCCCACAACAACGCTGATTTTACTGATTGTCTGGTTGGCCACCCATCTCTTTGGCGGAACCATCTTTATCGGCGAAACAAAACTCTACGATCTCATGTTGATCCCCATTGTGGGCGAACCGTATCAGATTCTCAAGTACGATCAACTGATTCACTTTTTCTGTTATCTCGTTATGGCTCGGTTCATATTTATTCCCGTGTCGAAAGTCCTTCGCCCTAGCGCACCTCTTTGGTTAGTTGGCGTTCTAACAATTCTTGCGGCTTGCGGGATTGGAGCAATAAATGAAATCGTTGAATTTGCTGCTGTAATTGCATTTAATGCGGGAGATTCTGTTGGTGGCTATACAAATACGGCGTTGGACATAGTCTGTAATACTCTCGGAGCCACGGCGGGGTGGTTCACTCTTGTTGGATCTGCTCGAAATAACCGGAAACTGGCGGCATAATTTGTAGCCGGAAAATCGGGACAAAAGCGATTATCGGTTACTCTGTAATTGAACCGTTATAAAAGAAAAGGCAGAATCACTTCTGCCTTTTTTACATCAAATTTCACAGTTCATCGTTCTTGGAGCTGATCGCGAAACTCCCGAGGGGTGAATCCCGTGATCGATTTAAAGTTGTGGTTGAACGTGGAGGTGTGAGGATATCCCACTGCTTTTGCCACTTCTTGAATCTGGTGGGAATCTTCGGAAAGCAATCGCTTTGCTTCGGCAATTCGCAACTTCGTGAGATACTCTTTGAAGCCCGTGCCGCTAAACTCTTTCACCAACGTGCGAATGCGGTGCTGGGGTATACCGAGTGTTTTTTCTGCATATTCGAGCGATATCTTTGGGTTTTTGTATTCAACCGACATAAATTCACTTACTTGCACTCGTTCTGACGCTTGTTTTCCTTTGGGTGAAATTCCCATTTCTGTTTTTTCATAGGGAATAAAAGTGCGTCCTTCTTCACTGCGAAGACGGAGTTTCTGAATTTTTCGGTATATCAGAGGAATGAAAAACCATCCGAAGAGAACGAGAATCGCTCCAATGATCTGGTTTGAAATATCCTTGCGAAAAGCTACGCGATTCACGTGAATCGTTTTTTCCCGTTCCCGTTTGTTGTGAGGATGATTTGAAAAGTTAATCCCGCAAACTTTTCCGAATCGTTTTGCCGGAAGATCGGCGGTGGTGAGATTGTTCATGGCAAACCACCACTGCTGGGTCGCAAACGAAGATAACTTGAGTTCATAGCGCGTTACACCGGAATCTTTGATCAGTTCCGCCATGGTCTGTTCTTGGGTCGATCCATCTTCGATACGCGAGTGACCGGGAATAAATTGATTGATACTAATATTCATGTCCGAACAACTGCTGTCAAGATCGATGAGTATTGAGGAGTATTTTGATAGATCGAGGAAATGGTTTGTGTCTGGCGAAGAAAATCCCGCACCGACATAGGGGTAGGCAATTGCAGTCCCAATGGTGTATTTGATCGCCGGCAAATTGGAAATGAGTTGTTTGCTGATAGTCGAGTTTCCGCCATCTTTGCTGTCGGTATAGCGATCGTATTGCCAGTTACATTGTTTCATATCAAAGATTGTGTCACGACTTACAACGGTGAAAATGATAAACACAATACACAGCAATGGTGGAATAAATTTCATTTTGTGCTCCTTGTTTCACAAAAATATACTCCCTTGCGACAGGAAACGGTGTTAGGCGTAAAATTCTGCGGTGAAAATACCGTAATTGTAACTACTCAGGTGTTAGTGGGGGACAAAAACTCGCTTCAGCACTCGTTCC
>DYSA01000401.1 GCA_020726425.1 Fibrobacter succinogenes
CGGATTCGACCTTTCTTTATGGAACACTTTGAGCGATCGGTTCATTGACACAGATACTCACATCACAGCCTTAAATACGCCCTGAATTACATAATCCTAAAACGAAACTTTCACTCCCAGCGAAGGTATTGGTGGTTCGTAATATTCGGTGACTGTTCCTTTCGAGGCATCGAAGGAGTGGAACTCCGCCGTTTTGTAGAGCGGATAGAGAATATTCCCGCAATCGAGATAGATCTCTGTAGTTCTTCGCGTTTTCACAAAGGATTTACTCACGCGAAAATTGAACTGCACCGAAGGATCGCGCCGAACACTGTTTTGTTCGCCTCTCGCAAGTGCGTAAGAAGTTGTCCCATTCTCCGCTTGAATTGGATAGATCGAATCAATGGGCGTGTAAGGATTACCGGTAGTGTAGAGTCCGCGAGTTCCGATCTCCCACTTTTTCGGAAAATAGAACGTTCCCACAACCTGAATATTCTGGGTCTGATCGTTATCAGTGGGAACATAGTCGGCAAAAGTTTTCTCTTCGCTGTGAGAAAGCGAATAGGCAAGCCACCCTTCGAAATGTTCCGTGCGGCCCCGCTTGAGAAGGAGTTCAATCCCCTTTGATTTCCCTTTTCCCGTATAAACTTGTGACTGAGGATTAGTAGCGTCTATCAAATAAGGAAGATTCCACCGGCGATTGTAATATGCCTGAACATCAATCTCCAATTTTTCCGAAAGTTGCAACTCATAGCCACTGGTGTAGTGAGCCGCTTTGGTTGTGGGGATCACATGGCGAACGTAGATATCTTCGTATGAAGAGATCGGCTGTTTCGGGAACTGATTGTAGTTGCCCAGACCAAATTTGATCCGCTGTTTTTTGTCGATCTGATACCAGACTGAAGAGCGAATTGCCGGATCTCCGGCGTGATGCGTTGCCTTTTCTGATCCCGGGGTAAACGTGGGATACCAAGTACCTATGAGATCTGATCGATTGCAATAATCGTACCTTCCCCCGAGCTGAATCTGAAGATTCTCCGAAGGGTGATAGGTCGCTTCGACCCAAGGGGCTACCACAAAATCTCCGGAAGTCGCCGTGATCTGAGTGATTGTGTCGTTTGACGTATCAGTGGCAACCCAATACCGTTCCAATCCTTCAAATAGTTGATTTCCGCTAAAGTGCACACCGCTGGAAATGGTTAGATTCTCTTTGGCAAACCAATTAAATTTTGTCCGAAGGAGATTCCGTTTCGCGTAGGTGTTGTATCGCTGACCATAGACGTTCAGTTCCGTATTGTTCGCTTCGATAGCGCTGTATGAATGACCGTAGTAACACTCGTGGGAATAGTTATTCTCCCGATCTCGAACCCATCCGAAAGAGAGGCGATTGAACGCTTTTAGTTCCCGTGGATCCCAGGGATCGCGGCGAATCGTAGTGAGTTCATCGCGGGATCCGATAAACGTGACATTCAAATTGTTCCGATCAAACAAACGATACTGAAGTTTTCCAAAATAGTCCGCATAAGCGGGAACAATTCCCTTGTCGCCTTCGAAATAGTCCGTATAAGTTTTCATCAAACCGAACCGTTCGCTCAATCTACCGCCTGCAGAAAGTCGAAGCTCTTTCACCACATTCGCATCGACAAATCCGCCCATATCGAGCGTATTGATATCGACATAACCGTTGACTCGCTTGTGAGAAATCGTGTCGCTCGTAGCCGATACCACTCCGCCAATGCTGTTGCCGTAATAGGCGCCATATCCGCTGGGAAGAAGCGTCACTCCTGAGATGATCGGCCCGGGAATCACCGATTTGAATCCGCTATTGTGAAACATATACGGAAGTTCGATGCCGTCAAAGTAGAGCTGAGAATCTTCCGGCCGAGATCCGCGAATCACCGGCTGAGATTTGCGGGACGTGCGCGCCACCGAAGGAAGTGTTTGTATCGCGCGAATCGGATCGCCGGAAGTCCCCGCCGCGTGAGAGATCTGATCGGATGTGATCGAGTACGAAGAGATCTGTTCCGCGCTGCGATAGGTGGAGACCACTTCATACGGATTGAAATCAATTGGTTCCGCGATCAATGCAAGCACTCGATTCGAATCGCCGAGGGAACTTTTCAGTTCGATTGGCTTGTATTCATCAGTTTCAACCGCGATTGTAAATGCACCTTCGGGAACCCCGCGAAAGGCGAATCGTCCCAGTGAATCGGTTTTCGCAACTAAGGATTTTTCTTCACGGCTCTGCTTGTAAAATCTGCCTAAGTGTTCGATCACCCGATTCGCCGGAAGTCCAAAGAGAACTGAATCTGTTGGAGTATAGCGAACGATCCGGTTCGCCAGTTTCTCCACACTCCCTTTTCGAGTGAGATCGCCGTGAATGCGAATCTCATCATCCAATTTTTCTAAATCATCTTTCAATGAAAATTCAAACTCATAGGGGATTTCCGAAGCGACCCACTCCTCGTCCATCATGGCAGGGGAAAATTTCAGTTTTTTTGCTGTTTCGAGAGAGAGTGAGTCCAATATTTTGTGCACCGATTTGGTCAACGTCACCAGTTCAACCTCACCCAACTCATCGACCAGAATTGAAACCGCCACAGTTCCTTCGATACCAGACATTTTCAGTTCTGGTGGATACGTCGGTTCTAAGGAAGTGATAATTCTTGGGGGAATCAGGCCGGAAGCGAACGTAGAAACGATGAATGACACTATAAAGACAGTCTGTTTATGCATTGGTTCTCCTACAAGCAAAGTTAGTCGGCACGCGGAATTGAGTATTCGTTTCAGCCTATATACGTTTATCAAAGAATAAAAATCACACCACTGGATAAATAGTTTCAAATCTATAAACAGAGCGCATTTTTTTGAGGAATGAGTATGGAAAAATCATAAG
>DYSA01000402.1 GCA_020726425.1 Fibrobacter succinogenes
CTGGGAACGAGTGCTGAAGCGAGTTTTTGTCCCCCACAAACACCTGAGTAGTTACCTGTTGGGATATAAAATAATAAAAAGCACCGCGATGAGAATCACGGTGCTTTTTTGTTCGGAATATCTGTACTTGTTGTCAATGCACAGATAGACAACGCCAATCTATGAATCCTTAAAACATCATTCGACCTACGACGAAGCAGAACTATATGCTCGAATTCCCTTTTTCCAAAACCATCCCACGAAGATTGAAAATCCGACCGTGACAGCGATAAAGTGAATGAACAATCCCATTGAAAAGCCATCGATGACGAGTGCCGCGGGAAAACTCGCCATGACTGAAAAGGGGAGAACGGAGGTGAGTAGGATCCGCATGAATCCAGTAAAGATCCGGTGTGGTCGTTCAATAAACCGGTTCAGTTGGAAAAAGAGCATGTCAAATCCTCTTCCCGAATGAAGCCAAAAACTCGGAATCAAAAAACACATTCGAAGGAGATAACGGAGAATCGCTCCCACGCCGAGCATAAGAAGAAAGAGAATCACACCACCAACAGTAAGAGTTCCTTCGTATTGAACGAGTGCATAGATCAGTAACCCAAATGCGGCGATTAGATTGACAAAGGAGTTTGCCGCAAAATCGCGCAGACTTAGTATGAACAGGGCACTCACTGGTCGAAGAAGGTAGTAGTCCAGTTCTCCTTTGTTGATATAATCCGGTAGTACCCAGAGATTATTGGCGAAAACGGTCATGTTTATTGCATCGACCACAAGAAATCCAGCCACAAAGAGAAGCATTTGTGATTCGTTCCATCCTCCTATTGCCGACGTGTGATTGAACAAAACCACATAAAAACCGATATTGATTCCGTAGTAGACCATGTCCATGGCAATCCGGAAAAAGAAATCAAACCGAAACTCCATAGCTCGACTAAACGAAAATGCGAGGAAATGAAGGTAGAGTCGAAGATAGCGAATCATATTCCCACTCCTGTGTATTGGCGGATGCCTCGTTTCCAAATCGAAAGTGCAATGAAGAAAAAGAGGATTGTCCAAAGAGAAAGAACTCCCATCCCTTCGAGCCAGTGGCTCATGCTTATTTTTCCCATTATCAGGTCAGCGGGAAATGCAGTGAGGTAGACAAAGGGAAGTTTGTTGAGAATTATTTGAGCTGTTTCCGGGAAAAAGGCGATGGGAATCAATCCTCCGCCGAGCATTCCCACTGCAAAGCGAACAATCACCAGAAGAGACCAAACATTATCCGCCCAGAACGCAAAAAGTTCGAGAGTTGTCGTGATCGCAAAGTTGAGCATTGCTGCCATAAACAGTGTGGGTACCGCGAGCAACACCATGGCACTTACTTTCATCTCTGGAGGAATTCCAAAGATAAGAAAAAAAAGTGCGAGCGCCGTGATCATCTGAATCGCATATACCACAGAACTGGCGAGATACTGCATGGTTTTATAGAGAAAGTAGTTCACCGGATAGATTAAATAGCGCGTAAGTGACCCGTCGTAGATCTCCCTTCCGATCGCCCCAAGTTCTGATCCAAAAATGACTCGCCCCAAAAGTGGTACGAGTAGATAGTAGAGCATCAACCCTTGGAAACTATAGCCCTGCATGGTGGTGACATTGTTCGCGGTAAAGACAGCTTTCCACAGGTAATAGGCTACACCAATATGAGCGAGAATGTTAAAAAGATACTGTACCCAGAAATCTGCTCGATAGGCAAAGATTTTACGGATTTCGGCTTTGAATACTTCGCCGATCCACCGATTATTCATTGTGCCCTCGCATGATTGATTCGATGATCGTGGATATATCCGGTTCTTCGATAGAGAGATCGCTAATCGAAAGGTGTTCCATCACAAATGAGGTTGCCGCGGTCAGTTTTGGTCGCGGAATCTGAAGAGTAATCTGACAGTTATCGGTGCTGATTATTTTTCCCAGTTCCGCGGGAATTGTAAATCCATCGCCAAGCGAACACTCGGAGAGAGTGGCAGTGATAATCTTTCCCGGAGTGTGTTTTTCTACCACATCGGCGAGCGGGCCATCGTAGACGATTTTTCCTTCGCGGATAATGATGATTCGTTTGCAGAGCGTTTCGATATCTTCCATATAGTGTGAAGTGAGAATCATGGCCGGTTCGTGTTCCTGCCGATAGTCGGCGATGAACTGGCGGATCGCTCTCTGGGAAGTAATATCCAAGCCGATGGTTGGTTCATCGAGAAACACCACGTGAGGATTGTGGAGAAGAGCAGCGATCAGTTCCATTTTCATTCGTTCGCCCAGAGACAATCTTCGAAGCTGAATGTTCATTTTTGATCCCACATCCAGTGTCTCCGTCAGTCGATCGAGGCGAGTGGTAAACTCATCCTTTGAAAGTCCGTAAATTTCGCGAAGCAGGAGAAAACTATCCGCAGCGGGAAGATCCCACCAGAGTTGCGCTTTTTGTCCCATGATCAGAGCGATGTTTCTGCGGAATGCATTCTTGCGTTCCCATGGGTTTTCATCGAGAACTCGCACGGTTCCGCGATCAGGATGGATGATTCCGGAGAGGATCTTAACAAGGGTTGTTTTTCCTGCACCATTAGCTCCCACAAGTCCGACAATTTCTCCTTTCCCTATTGAAAGTGAAACATCATCGAGGGCTGTATTAGTTATCCACTCACGGTGAAATAGCGATTTTACAGAGTTTAAAAGTCCCGGTTCTTTTCGGTGAACTTTAAAAGTTTTGGTTAGATTGCGAACTTCTATCATATCTCTATCCGGTCAATCGAGTAATCTATACGAATTAAGGAGAGAAAATACGTTTTGAAGGTAAGTGTGGGCTGAAAGGAATTGGAAAGGAGAGTTGCGAAACAAAAAAGGCGGGAAAAT
>DYSA01000403.1:0-1671 GCA_020726425.1 Fibrobacter succinogenes
CCACAGATTCCGCAGATTCCACAGATTAAAAAGCTGTTTTCTTTCTGCGTAATCTACGTAATCTGCGGACGTTTTTACTGAAATTTCTCTGGTTTACCTTGTTTCTATCTGTCCAACTCAGATAAATTGAGCATCCTGCTCGAACTGGGTAATCGGGTTACGTTTTGTCTTTTTGTCGATTTATCGTTTATTCTGCGACATATTTGCCCCACGAATTACTATTTCACTGTCCCGATCACCGCGACCACATCGATTCCGCCATTGGAAAGCGGGATTTTCTGATTCATCTGAACCGAAGTAAACAGATTTTCACGGCCTTCCGGAATCAAGAGAGCCACCGAAGCACCGCGGCACTGATTTTTCATCCACACGTTCAGGTCTGAGTAGAGTTTTTCAATCTGATAGTCGGCGCCCACTCGTTTTCCATAGGGAGGATTACAGACAATCACGGTCTTGCCGCGATTTTGTGCCACATCGAGATCGCGAAAATCGCCGGTGATAAACGAAATTGCATCGGAGCCAACTCGTTCGGCGTTGTGAACCGCGCAGGCAGTCGCTTTCGGTTCAATATCATTGCCAATCAGCGTTATTGATCGATCGATGATCTCTTCAGAACATTTTTTGCGAACAAAGCGAATCTTCCCTTCGATTTCCGGGGCGAGCGGCCACTGTTCATAGGCAAAAGATCGATTGAAATTGCAGGGGCGGTGATTTGCCATGAGATAGCTTTCTATACAGAACGTCCCCGAACCGGCCATGGGATCGATAATCGTGTCCGCAGTTTCAGCTCCGGCCAAGGAAAGAAGTGCCGCGGCGATTGTCTCGCGTACCGGTGCAAATCCCGTTTCGATCCTATATCCCCGCCGATAGAGCAGTTCACCGGAACAGTCAAGACTCACGGAACAACGGTCTTCGTCAAACCGAATCATGATGGTGACTTCGGGATTTTCGGAATTTCGCGTGGCAACTCCGCCATACGAAGCCACGGATTGCGAAATCGCTTCACTGACCGAGTCAGCCATATTGTCGGTGTGGTGAAGTTTTGATTTTCTCGAACTGACCACCACATCAAAGGATGAAGAAAAGCCAATCCATGGTTCCCAACTGATTCGTTTAATGCGATTGAACAGTTCGGGATAACTTTTGGCGAGAAACTCTTCGATGCGGATGATAATTCGATTTGCCGTCCTGAGTTTCAACGAACATTCGATCAATGATTCGATCGATCCCGTAAATGCAACGCCTCCCCGATCCTGTTCTAACTCCGATACTGAGCCGATTTTTCCCAGCTCTTCGGCCAGAACGATTTCAAGTCCTGGGGTACAGATCGCGTAAAACCGGTGATCTTTCGCCAAGATGTGTTTTTTAATCCGGCGAACCAGCCCCGATGGGGAGAGTTGTTCTGTTTCATGACCGCTCATTAGTTCTCCTTATAGAGGTTCGCGCCTCAAATATGTCATTTCATCGGGCCTTCGACATGTACAAAAAAACCGCGGTCGATGAGATTATCGAACCGGCAGTGAACACACTGCGTGTAACCGTGGCACTGCGAAGTTATTCACTGCCTTGAACGGATAAAATACAGGATATCCGTTCACAAGAACCACCGATTATGAGCTTAAAATCGCCTACTGCAACAGTGTATTCAGCGACTACAATTCAAAAATCAGC
>DYSA01000403.1:1771-2872 GCA_020726425.1 Fibrobacter succinogenes
GCTGATTTTTGTATTTGAAAAACCGCATGCAGTGCTGATACGACTGCTTTCTCTACTGGCAATGGCAATTTTGGTTCACCTGACGGAGTATTCGGTTCCATTCACGGTTCATCCATCGGGAAGATCGCCATGTTCCGCTGGACATTTGCCACTCCGAACGGTATTTTTACATCACTTAAAAGTGCAACCTTAGAAAAGAGGTACCGAATGAAAGGCGCAGGCGGAACGGATGGCGGCATTGGAAGTTTTCTTATAGGCTTTGCAATGCTCTGCGGAGGAGGCTATCTGCTTCTTCAAAATATTCAGGTGTCGAACAGTTTCGGATTTGGCTACGGCCTCTACCAGTTCGGAAATTTTTCCCTTACCAGCGGCATGATTCTCATTCCCATTCTCTTTGGAATTGGCATGATCTTTTGGAACAGCAAGAATATTTTCGGCTGGCTCTTGGCGGGAGGATCGGTGATCGCCCTGATCTTCGGCGTTCTCTCTTCCCTTCATTTCCGAATCCGCCCCATGAGTCTCTTTGATCTCTTGGTCATTTTGACGCTTACCGTTGGCGGACTGGCACTCTTTCTTAAATCACTGAGACCAACAAAAATCAAACAAGAACGGATCGAGAAAAAATGAAATTGAAACTGATAATTTCCATGGCCTTACTCTCTCTTTTCGCCAGTTGTGGCGACACAACTGCTCCGCTGGAAGAAGAGGTGGGCAGCAGCGTGACTGTTGCGATTCCCTATCTCTCATTTAATCCCGAATCGACCTACATTGAAAAAGGGATCATGACCGTCGAAGGAACCGTTCTCAATATGGGGACCACTCAGATTGACCCAACGTGGTATGTGGAAGCTCAGTTTTTCAGCGACTCTACATTTTCGGTGAAACTGGGCGGGAATCTTGACACACTGCTTCTTCCTCTAAAGCCGGGAGAACAAGCGCTCTGGAAAGTGCGATTCACTTCTACGGCGGTGGATCCAAACAAATACGCAAACTTCCGTGTCTCTAATATTCGTGGGGTGCGCAAATGAGATGGCTAACGACAATTGCACTAGCGACTTTTCTGGTGAGCTGCAAATCTCCCACCGAATCGCCGGCGCCAAC
>DYSA01000404.1 GCA_020726425.1 Fibrobacter succinogenes
AACTTTAGGTTTGGAAACCACCTGAGTAGTTACTGAACAGGTAAGCTGTTTTGTACAGGCACCACAATCCCCGCACCCGCTAAACGAGTACTCTCCCAGATTGAGAATTTCCGTTTCCACACCCTGATCTTCGATTGTTTTCAAGCACTGTTCGAGTGCAAACAACGTGGTACTCCCACTGGTTTTCGGACTTCCACAAACGCCAAGTACTTTCATGCATTTCTCCTTGAATCACTGTTCTGAGAACCCAACTTTTCCAATACCGGCGGATAGCAAAGAGTCACCGCACGGGAATTGGCAAATGGGCAATTTCTTCTTGCGAGACAAAATTCATTTACACATCTCAAGAACTGTTGCTTCTGATCTGTTGGTTAGTTGACAGAGCACTACTTTCATCGTAAACTTGAACTTCCTTTCCAAAACTTTAAAAGAGCGAAACGTCGTATGAATATTCGAATAGTACAAGATTTCCCTCTTCTAATACGCCTTATTCTCCGCATGGTTCTGTTTATGTTTGTTCTCGCGATTATCGTTACTTCCATCGAATTGAAATGGTCGTACAAAAACTCGATGAAAGAACTCGATGCATCATTTGAATCAATTCGCAACTCACAACTCTCTTCGCTGGCGGAAAATCTCTGGCAGTTCGACTTACGAGCACTGGAAATCCAACTCAATGGAATCATTGACAATCCGGGTATTGTAGCGCTGGTTCTCACCGATTCGCGTGGACAATCATTTTCTGCAGGGGACACGACAATTCCTCACCACATTCACAAAAAGTTGCCTGTTGTATACGGATCTCTAAGTTTTCAAAGTGATACCGTCGGAATACTGGAGATCCACGGATCGAATGAGTACATTCTAACGGCAATAAAATCACAGATCCCCACGATAATCACGACAGAACTCGCCAAATTAGCTGGTGCAATGATAATTATCCTTCTCCTATTTTTCCATTTTTTCCAACGCCATCTTCAACGAATAATCACATTTACAGACTCGCTTTCGGTATTAAACCTTCATTCAAAGCTGACTCTTTCTAGAAAACCGGGGAAAGAAGACGACGAACTCGACCGTTTGGTTTTAGCGATAAACAGTTATGGTGAACGCACCACAGAAAGTATCGAGCAGATCAGACTTGCCGAAGAGTCACTCCGCGCAAGCGAAGAGATGTATCGTCAAGTATTTAACGCTCCCGATGAATCAATCTTTATTCACGATGGAACAACGGGAGCAATTCTCGATGTCAATAGCGCCACGGCGGAACTGTACGGATATGATCGCAGTGAATTTTCGAAACTCTCCGTTGACGAACTCTGCAGTGGCGTTGCTCCCTACGATGGTGCGAATGCAAAAATGTTTGTTGCCGAAGCGATTGCAGGCGGAACTCCCGTATTTGATTGGCGAGCGAAAAAGAAAAATGGTGATCTTTTCTGGGTGAGAGTAAACCTTCGGCGAATGGAAGCAAATGGGATGGTCCGGGTTCTCGCGTTTGTTCACGACATAACCGAACAGAACCGCCTCGAAGACAACCTTCGCCAAGCGCAAAAAATGGAAGCTATTGGAACTCTTGCCGGTGGTGTCGCCCATGACTTTAACAATATTCTCTCGGGAATCGTCGGGTTCTCCGAACTCGCGCTCATAGAACTTCCCGAAGAATCAACGGGGCAATCGCGTGAGTATATCGATGAAGTTCTTGTTGCCGCCGATCGTGCGAAAGGTCTGGTCGAACAGATATTAGTGTTCAGTCGCAAGTCAGAAAGAGAAGTGAAACCTCTTGAGTTACAACTCCTTATAATAGAAAGCCTCAAACTTCTCCGATCATCAATTCCTTCGACGATTTCTTTCGACATAGATCTAAAAAGTTGTTCAAAAATTCTTGCGGACTCAACGCGTATGCATCAGGTTATTATGAATATCTGCACCAATGCCTACCACGCAATGCAAGATACCGGAGGAACACTATCGATCTCACTGAGTGATATTGAAATCAACGACGAGAGCTTGTTCATCGGCACCGATCTTCAGATGGGATCATACGTTCGCTTATCGATTTCTGATAGCGGAACCGGCATGAGTCCAGAGACAATCCAGCGAATCTTCGATCCCTATTTCACGACAAAAGCTGAAGGTCGGGGAACCGGCTTGGGACTTTCCATGGTTCACGGAATAGTGAAAGATCATGGCGGAGAAATCAGCGTGTACAGCGAAGTTGGCAAAGGTTCCACGTTTCACATTTACCTTCCCACTATCGTCGATACCACGGTCAACGCTCGGGCAGAACGAAAAAAAATTGTGCAAAAACAGGGAACCGGATCGATTCTTTTTGTCGATGACGAAGAGATGATTCGCAAAGTGGCGATTCGCGCATTCAAAAATAGTGGATACACCATTACAACGTGCGAGAACGGTCTTGAAGCGTGGGATCTATACCAAGAAAATCCATCGGTCTTTGATATTATAATAACCGACGTGACCATGCCGTTCATGACGGGGATTGAACTGATTCACAATATTAGAACGATCAACACGACCATTCCCGCTATTGTCTGTAGTGGATTTACGCTTCAAATGAGCGAAGAGATAATGGAAAAAGAGTTGATCTACCGATTCTTACACAAACCGGTTATGATCAACACACTCTTTGACTCTGTTCGATCAGCTCTGGATGATTCGGCAACAGCGTAATTTTTACCTGCAAAAAAGCAATTCGGTTCTATAGAGAACAAAAATGGTGAAGCAGAAACTTCACCATTTTTGTAACTACTCAAGTGGTTTCCTAAACTGACGTTGGTTCCAGTACTCGTTCCAAACGTCCTCGCTTGGAATGCAGCATTCGAGGCTCCAGCCTCGCATCACGACTTTGAG
>DYSA01000405.1 GCA_020726425.1 Fibrobacter succinogenes
AAGGGGAAGCGAAGACCGCCAAGACCTGAGCCCTAGCGAAGGGTGGTGGGCTGAAGCGGGGGGAAACCGGCCGTGCACTCGGTGGCCATAAAAAACAACACTGATTCGGCGGGTGTCCCCCGACGGCGATGCCACGGAGGAGAGTGATGAAATATACGAATGTGAGCCGGAGACTCATGGAGAGAGTGACCAGCCGGAGACTCACTGCCATTAAGTTAACGAAATCAGACGATACTCAAACCCGAACTTTATGGGATTGGGAGCCTGAGCTCGTCGAAGGCAGTTGTGAATCGGCTTCGACAAGCTCAGCCCCCGTTCTTAACTTAATGGCAGTGAGCCGGAGACTGGTCACTAGAATAATCGATAGTTCGATAAGTTCACTGACCCGTTTCACAATGATCCACTGCCCCATTCAAAATGAAACAACCGATTCAGCATTCAACAGAATTAATAGCCTATTTTACAGAATCGCGCATTCGGCACGATCATTGAGCCACATTGAAAAAACCAAAGGAGAATCCTATGAATCAGGATAGACTGACGCAAAAATCAAACGAAGCACTTCAACGGGCGTACACTCTCGCGGTCACCGCGGATCATCAGGAGTTTGGGCCGATCCACATTCTGGCGGCACTGGTGGAAGATGACACGGGAATCGCCGTGTCGATTCTCAAAAAATGTTCCGTGGAACTGTCGGTTCTCGAAGAGTCGATACGTTCGGAACTGAAAAAGATCCCCTCCGTGACTGGATCGAACACGCCGACTCATCTTTCTAAGGCCGGAACCGCCATGTTTGGCATGGCTGAAGTGGCGTCCAAGAAGTTCGGCGATTCGTTCGTGTCGGTGGAACATATTCTTCTCGGAATTTTTCAAAAAGGTGAACGGGCCGGCGAACTGATTCGCGAACAGGGCGTGACAGAACAAAAACTGTTCTCGGCGATCGAACTGGTGCGCGGAAACAAAAAGGTGACCACCGACTCTCCGGAAAATCAGTACGGTGCGCTGGAAAAATATTCACACGATCTCACCGAAGCGGCGCGGGACGGAAAGCTCGATCCGGTGATCGGTCGCGACGACGAAATTCGACGGATCACCCAGATTCTTTCGCGCAAAACGAAAAACAATCCGGTGATCGTGGGCGATCCGGGCGTGGGTAAAACCGCCATCGCCGAAGGGTTGGCTCAACGGATCGTGCGGGGCGATGTTCCCGAAGGACTCAAAGATCGTAAACTTTTGTCGCTCGATATGGGCGCACTGATCGCGGGTGCAAAGTTTCGGGGCGAGTTCGAAGAACGACTTAAGGCGGTTCTCAAGGAAGTAAAAGATGCGGAAGGTTCGATCATCTTATTTATCGATGAGATTCACACCGTGGTGGGAGCGGGCGCTGCGGAAGGTTCTATGGATGCGGGAAATCTGCTTAAGCCGATGTTGGCGCGCGGGGAACTTCACTGTATCGGCGCCACAACCGTGGATGAACACCGCAAATATATCGAAAAAGATCCGGCACTGGAGCGTCGGTTCCAGATGGTTCGCATCGATCAGCCTTCCGTGGAAGACACTATTTCGATTCTTCGCGGACTTCGGGAACGGTACGAAGTGCATCACGGGGTGACGATCCGCGATTCCGCGATTGTGGCGGCTGCATCTCTGTCGGATCGCTATATCACGGAACGGTTTCTTCCGGATAAGGCGATCGATCTGATCGATGAGGCGATGGCGAAAGTTCGCACGGAGATCGATAGTTCTCCCGTGGAACTGGACGAAGTAAACCGGCGGGAACTTCAGCTTGAAATCGAAATCGAAGGGCTGAAGCGCGAAACTGACCGCGGATCAAAAGATCGCCGTGAACAGTTGCTTAAAGAGTTGGCTGATTCGAAAGAGAAAAGTCGCGCACTTCGGGCGCAGTGGGAATCGGAAAAGGCGGAAGTGGCAAAGGTTCAGGAGATTAAAGGGAATCTTGAAAAGAAACGGGCGGAACTGGAACGAGTTCAGCGAGCCTATGATCTCACTTCGGCGGCGCGGATTCAGCACGGCGAAATACCTCAGCTTGAAAAGGATCTGGCGGAAGCGAAAGCGAAAATTGACGGTTCGCAATCCCGACTTATGCAGGAAGAGATCACCGATGTGGACATTGCCGAAGTGATTTCACGATGGACGGGAATTCCCGTGACAAAACTGGTGAAAGGGGAACGAGAAAAGTTGCTCAACTTGGCAGAACATCTTCACAAGCGGGTGATTGGTCAGGATCGCGGTGTTGATCTCGTGGCGGACGCGGTGATTCGCGCTCGAGCGGGGCTGAAAGATCCAAATCGTCCGGTGGGATCGTTCATTTTCCTTGGGCCAACCGGTGTCGGAAAAACCGAACTGGCTCGTGCGCTGGCGGAGTTTCTCTTTGATGATGAACGGGCCATGGTTCGGATTGATATGTCGGAATACATGGAGAAACACTCGGTTTCGCGATTGATCGGCGCACCTCCGGGGTATGTGGGTTACGACGAAGGCGGTCAACTTTCCGAAGCAGTTCGTCGTCACCCTTATTCGGTGGTTCTGTTCGATGAGATTGAAAAAGCTCACCCCGATGTGTTCAATGTTCTGTTGCAGGTTCTCGACGATGGAAGGATTACTGACAGCAAGGGAACGCTGGTCGATTTCCGCAATACGCTGATTATCATGACCAGCAACAGCGGGTCGGATATAATTATGAATCGCGGTGACATGAATGATGACGATCTGTTCACCGAAATCCAGCCAGTTCTTCGCGACCATTTCCGTCCAGAATTTCTGAACCGAATCGATGAAACGGTGATGTTCAGTTCCCTTTCAAGAGACAATTTGGCGGGAATCGTGAAAATTCAGATGGAACGATT
>DYSA01000406.1 GCA_020726425.1 Fibrobacter succinogenes
ACTAGAGTTCTTTTTCCATAAACATTGCTTCGCCATACTCTTCAGGGACAGGAAGATCGGACGATTTCCAACCGTGTCTACTCCAAAACAAAGAGGCATTTCTCACCGCCACAAGTGACACAATAACATAGCCCCGATCTCGAGCGATACTTTCCACCGCATGAATCATTTTAGCAGCCACCCCAGATTTTCTTCGCAATGGGGAAACGACACAATCGTGGATAAACATATTGTACCGTTCATCAATTTTGTCCACTGACTCTTCGAGCAGAGGAATCTCACCACTCGGGTACGGAAGTGCCAAGATGTATCCGATTAATTCCCCGTCGTCCTGAACCGCAAAACAGGTCGAAGGCGATGCGTAAACCTTGGAGGTGAGCACGGTCATGGACTCGCGAAGATATTCTGCATGAACTTCATTTTGAAGATCATACACCGATCGATACAAATCGGGAGTAATCGGTTTAATCAGCATCGTGTCACCTTCAATTGATCAGTTTGCAAAACAAAAAAAACGACATTTGACTAATTCTAGGCAAAGGAGAACAAAGGGCAGGGCGTTTTACTAATGTAAAAAATTCTCCTTGGTTTGTCACTATCTTTGTTACCTCAAAATCACACAACAAAAGAAATTAGAACTATTTTCGACCAAAAGAAGTGAGGTTCCAATGTTTATTATAAAGAAAATTGTCTCGCAACTGGTCTATCCTCTGCCATTTATCATGTTCATTGCCATAATAGTTGCAATGGTTTTAGTACTGAAACAAAAAAAACAGAGTATCGACAAACTGGTAATTCTTTTAATTTTTGCATTCACACTGATTTCATTTCAGCCAGTTCCGCGACTTCTCTCTCGATCCCTTGAACAGCAATACCTCAAACTCGATTCTGTTCCCGCTCAAATTTCCGCGATTGTCGTGCTTGGCGGAGGATCCTGTTCTGATCCGACAGTACCAACCTCCAGCCAACTATCCCCACAATCTTTGATCCGCCTTACCGAAGGAATTTCGCTGTTCAATCAAACCGATTCTGCGCGACTGATACTCACTGGCGGCGCGGTTTTAGACACGGTGACCATTGCGGAAACTCAACGAAAAATGGCGATAGCTCTCGGTGTTGATTCTCTAAGAATCTCCTTGGCAGATAGCGCATTGGACACTGAAATGGAAGCGAGAGCTGTGAAAAAAATGGTTCCTTCGGGCAAGATTGTTCTCGTGACTTCGGCAACTCACATGCCCCGAGCGATGGGACTCTTTCGCAAAGCGGGGATGAATCCGATTCCTGCCCCGACAAATTACTTAGCCGTGACTGCACCACTCACACCGGGTGATTTTTTCCCCAGTGGACGCAACATAGAAACAGCTACCGTGGCATGGCACGAATATCTGGGGGTGATCTGGAGCAAACTTCGGAATCGAATTTGATTCAAAACAGGCTCAACAGTTATGCTTTTGGCGAGATTATTACGATTTTGAATTGATAATCGTATTCCAAAATCTCAATACAGAATCTATCTTTTAACGGACTTTTAACCATTGATTTTTGAAGGAGTATCTGCATGACTACCGACATTTCGGCGTTGAACGAACTCATTCGCGAAAAAAGCAGTTTTACCGCTCTGATCCGTCAGGAAATGAGCAGAGTAATCGTGGGCCAAAAAGATATGGTCGACAAGCTGATGATCGCTCTTCTTGCCAACGGACATATCCTTCTCGAAGGTCTTCCGGGATTGGCGAAAACACTCTCTATTTCTACCCTTGCACAAATTGTAGACACGGGATTCAAGAGAATCCAGTTCACCCCCGATTTGCTACCGGCGGACTTGATCGGTACCATGGTGTACCATCAAAAAACTGGTGAATTTGTCGTGAAAAAAGGGCCGATCTTCTCGAACTTTATTCTTGCCGACGAAATCAACCGTGCTCCGGCGAAAGTGCAGTCAGCTCTTCTCGAAGCGATGCAGGAAAAACAGGTGACGATTGGCGACACTTCGTACAAACTCGAAGAGCCGTTCCTTGTTCTTGCAACTCAGAACCCGGTTGAACAGGAAGGAACCTACACGCTTCCTGAAGCGCAGGTTGACCGTTTCATGTTGAAAGTGAAAATCGGTTATCCGACTCGCGCCGACGAAATGGAAATTCTCAACCGCATGGGCGGCGGCGAAGTTCCATCGGTTTCTGCTGTGTGCACAGCGGCTCAGATTCTCGAAGCGCGGGCGTTGGTGAATCAAATTTATGTCGATCCAAAAGTGAACGAATACATAATCAACCTTGTGTTCGCGAGCCGCAATCCTGAAGAAGCGGGCATTCCCGATCTCAAACCGTTGATCGAATATGGTGCTTCGCCACGAGCTACGCTTGCGCTGGTGAAATGTGCAAAAGCTCATGCGTTCCTGAACGGCCGCGGATTTGTAACTCCTGAAGATATCAAATCGATTGGTTTCGATGTACTTCGCCACCGAATTGCTCCGACATACGAGGCGGAAGCGGAATCTATCACCAGCGAAGATCTTGTTCGTAAGATTTTCGACTCTGTTGAGGTTCCATAGTGATTCCCGCGGAAGTCCTCCAGTCGGTTCGCCGGATTGAGATCAAAACGAAAACCATTATCGATTCGATCATGGGCGGTGAATATCGCACTGTGTTCAAGGGAAATGGAATGGAGTTTGCCGAAGTTCGCCACTACGATGAGGGTGACGATATTCGCATGATCGACTGGAACGTAACCGCACGAACCGGCGAACCATTTGTGAAACGCAACGAAGAAGAGCGCGAACTGACGGTTATGCTTGTGATCGACGTTTCCGGTTCTGGAGATTTCGGTACGAGAAATCAGACCAAGAGCGAAATGAC
>DYSA01000407.1 GCA_020726425.1 Fibrobacter succinogenes
CAGCGGAGGCACGGGATCAGGATCATACGAAGCAGCAAAAGCGGTGGCGATTGCGACAACAGTTCCCTCGGGCAAAGAGTTTGTGAAATGGTCTGGTGCAGGATCGGCGATCAACGATTCGCTCAAGGCTACCGCCACGATTACCATGCCCGCAAAAGCGATTGCGGTGACGGCTGTGCTTAAAGATGTGGTAGTTCCGACCTATGTTCTTACTATTTCAGGAGGATCAGGTTCAGGATCGTATGCCGAAGCAAAAGCGGTGGCGATTGCGGCAACAGTTCCTTCGGGCAAAGAGTTTGTGAAATGGTCTGGTGCAGGTTCGGCGATCAACGATTCGCTCAAAGCAAATGCAATAATCACAATGCCATCAAAGGCATTAACGGTGATGGCTGTCTTCGGAACAGTTGAAAACATCGACACTTCAGACCTGAGTGATAATTTTGTAACACTTGGATCATGGGAGTGCGCTGTTGATCAAATTGGTTCACAGGTCACCATCGATTCTTCAAATGTAAGCAACGCTATCCTTACTCTTACAATGGCTATTGCTGCGGACAATGAATTACTCGGCGAAGAAGGATTTGCGTGGGGAAATAGCACCGTTTCTGTGGGTGGAATATACGATTCTGTAAATTTTGTAAAAGTATCCTACAGTTCAACTGATTCTATTCGTATCGTTCTCAATGATTCAATACTTGCAGTTGATGGTGTTTCCTTCGAGTATACCCTTCCCCCGACGAAAACAATGAGAATTGTATGCATCCCAGTTTCGAAGTTTTCTCAACCTGACTGGTGCGCCGATTCACTGAAACAGAAATTGAATCTCACAAGAGTTCAATCTCTCTCAATTGAAGCGGTTGAATCGAACAAAACAACAGAAGTGATTCTGGATGCCCTTCAGTTGAATATGTTCATTCCCGAAGAACCGGTGGAGATATCACTTTCAAATCGAAACAAAGTGCCTTCGATTGTCGTTCAAACAAATAGTCTTATATTGAATGGGTACTCGGGCTTGGTGCGAATAAAAGTTTTTGGATTGAACGGTCGTTTACTTCACGAGCAAAATTGTATTATCTCAAAGGAAACCGTAGAAATGAAGCTTCCGTACCTCGGATCAGGGATTCATATTCTATCGATTCAGAATAATGGGATTAAAAGCAATATGAAATTAACTCAGTAAAACAAAATTGACCAGCGCCAAAGGTTCGGTGCTGGTCAATTTACATAGTATAAACGGTAAACACTTATCGCATTCGTTTCATCGCTGCAAAAAATGTCGTGTCTGAATCAACCACAGGATTTCCACACAGTTTCATCTCATCAAGAACAAAATTGCGAGCATCTCCCAAGAATCTTTCAACCTGTGATTCATTCTCTTCAACAAAAAAACTACAGGTACCATATATTAACCAGCCACCAGGTTTCACCGCAGCAGAAGCGATTTTTAGAATCTTCCTCTGAGTAGCTACAATGTCCGACAAACGTTTCTCTTCAAAAAAAAGTCTCCCATCAGGATTTTTGCGCCACGTTCCTGATCCACTGCAAGGTGCATCAACGAGGACGATGTCAAATCCGCCCTGCTTCGTAATCGATTCGTGGAACTTTGGAAGCACGGTACCATCCCAAGGTACGTATGCGATGCTCTTTGTCAAATTCTGTTGCGTCGCTCGTTCATGAATCCGTACCAATTTCCGATCATTAATATCAGAAACACGAACGATTGCTCCTTCTATAGCAGAAGCGATCTGAACAGTTTTACCCCCATTTCCCGCACAACAGTCCCAAATATGTGAAGCATCCGCAGCACGGCTAATTACCGCATTTCCAATCTGTTGACTCGCATAATCCTGAACATCTATGCTCCCCTTTTTGAAGATCGGGAGTGTAACGATATTTTTATCACCGCGAAGAGCATAGCCTGTTTTCTCTTTTTTTACAACCGTAAAACCGGAATCCTTCAACTCCTTTTCAACATCTGCACGAAACTTTTCTTTGCTCAAACGAATCCAAAGCGGTTGAGTTGAACTATGCCGGCGACAAAAACGATGCGTATCTGTATCAATCCAGTTTGATTTCCCAGCACGTCGTTCTATGTACGATGTAACCCACGTTGGAAGACCATCAAAAGCAGTAACCGCACGAGTATCTGTTCCTTTCTGAATTGATTCAAAAATGATCTTTACCATAGCATGAGCTTCACTGTGATTAGTATGTTTGAAACGGTATGGAGTTGTCGTTTGTTTGTCGCTTAGAAGACGTTGTTCTATCCAAAAAAAGAAATTATCAGCCGGTATTGTACGGAGGAGTTCTTTAGTTGATTTACCTTCAAGTTTTCCTTCAGCAAGCTTTTGCTCTGCAAAAAGTGCAAAAAATCCAAACCGTAGACCGGCAAGGAACATACCGCTTATCCACAAGCGTTCAAGACGACTAAATACACTTCCTCCCATGCGATTTGATAACCAACGATCAGCCGGCGTCCAATCGGTAAGAGAAATGTATTCTTGCCAGATTGTTACCAGTTCTTTTCCCATAGCAGGCTTAATTTTCACAGCGGGAAGTATTGACGGTCGAACAGCACCGACAGATCGTTTATCATTTCCTTTTACGCGATCTTTTACAGTGCCTTTAGAAGTTGTTTTTCTTGTTATTTTTGGTGAATTCTTCTTTGTGTTTGCTTTTGAATCGTTTTTTGATCTAGAAGGTGCCATTTTTTCTCCACAATTATTATTTAATGTGAAAATGGTTTGTGGAGTACTGCACAAAACGTAATTCTTTTAGTTTACCACAGAATATTTTTGTTAGGACAAAACGCAAAAAGCCCCTCTGGAACTTAATCCAAAGGGGC
>DYSA01000408.1 GCA_020726425.1 Fibrobacter succinogenes
CTTAACCATTCTTTCCATCGATGGAAGTTGCTACAACGAAGAGGCCCACGAACTGTTCATGTCAATTGTGAAACCGGCAATCGAATCATTTCAACTCTCATTTGAAACAGTTTCACAGGACACATCGGTATTTTAATACGTAATTGTTGCACAAAAACTACCGCAATAGGTTATTAACCATGACTATACGCTCCTCGAACAACTCTGTGAACATTTTCTCACACCTCTTTTCTTTCTCCGCAAATAAAGTAACAATGATCACAAAACTGTCTGTCGCAATGACAACAACACGCTAAAAAAGCACTCCAAAGATCCAGCTTTGAACTTTTTTTCACAATAATTTTTATTTCGTAAGTTATTACGTGTGAGATCGTTAGTGCAATAATTTTCATCACCACAGCCGAAGCCTCGATAAATAATTATCTTTAGTTGGAAATAATTGTTGTATATTCACTGTGTCGATACAAGTTTATCGATACGGTTTTATCTGGAGGGCGCTGTGCTAAAAAAGATAACTACCGTTCCACTTCCTACAATTCGAAGACTTCCGACCTACCTTCGCGTATTGGAAGAGATGAGAAAATGGGGTAAGGAGTACGTTTCTGCTACTGATATCGCCGACTATTTGGGGCTTACTCCCATTCAGGTGAGAAAAGATTTAGCAGTAACGCCGATTCAGGGAAAGCCGAAAATCGGTTTTGAAATAAATGAGTTGCATCGGGCGATCCGATCGTTTCTCGGATGGGACAAGACCACGGAAGCGTTTTTGGTCGGAGCGGGATCGCTCGGATCAGCACTTCTGGGGTATAACGGATTTGACGAGTACGGCCTGAACATAGCCGCCGCGTTCGATGCAAATCCCCGCCTTGAAGGGATGGAGATTCACGGGAAAACGGTTTTCAGTCTGGACAAACTACCGGACTTGGTGAATCGAATGGGAATCAGAATCGCCGTGCTGACCGTTCCGCGAGATGCCGCTCAAGAGTGTGCCGACCAACTGGTGGCGGCGGGGATCAAAGGGATTTGGAACTTTGCATCTCCTCATATCACTGTTCCTGCGGGAGTGGTGGTTCAGAACGAAAATATCGCTCAAGGTCTAGCGGTACTTTCGGTGAAATTAGCAGAAAAGTTAGAAGTGCCATAATACAAAACAGGGAGCTGACCATGGCTGAAAAGACTGTAGAAAAGAAAAAAGTAATCGAAACCGGAATCGACCTGAATGCAATGGTCGAATCAGCGAAAAAGGCGCAGGAGATCTACGCTACTTTCACTCAGGAACAGGTTGACAAAATTTTCAAAGCAGCGGCCATGGCGGCCTGTGCAGAGCGTGTTTCTCTCGCGGTTGAAGCTGCGGCGGAAACTCGTATGGGTATTGTTGAAGACAAAGTTATCAAGAATAACTTCGCGTCAGAATTCGTCTACAACAAATACAAAGACACCCTTACCTGCGGCGAAATCGAACGCGACGACGTGAACGGTATCGTAAAAATCGCGGAACCAATCGGTGTGATCGCCGGTGTGGTTCCAACCACCAATCCAACTTCGACAGCGATTTTCAAAGCGATGATGGCTCTGAAAACTCGCAACGCGATCATTTTCAGTCCTCACCCACGAGCGAAAGCGTGTACCGCTCGTGCTGCAGAGATCGTAAACATTGCGGCGATCGAAGCGGGTGCTCCTGCAGGACTTATCCAGTGTATCGAAGAACCTACCGTTCAGCTTTCAAGCGATCTTATGAATCACCCAGGAATCTCTCTGATTCTTGCGACCGGCGGTCCCGGCATGGTGAAAGCGGCGTACTCTTCAGGTAAACCGGCACTCGGCGTTGGAGCGGGTAACACTCCGGTGATCGTTGATGAAACTGCTGACCTTGCAATGGCAACCAGTTCAATTCTCATGAGTAAAACATTCGATAACGGCGTGATCTGTGCTTCTGAACAGGCGATTATCGCTGACAAAAAGATCTACGACGAACTGAAAGCGTTGTTCATCGGTCAGAAAGCGTATTTCCTCAACGATGAAGAGAAAATCAAAGTGGGTAACACCATTATGATCGACGGAAAACTCAATCCAAATATCGTTGGACAGTCTGCGGCTCAGATCGCAGCTCTTGCCGGTCTTACTGTTGATCCTCTGACTAAAGTTCTTGTTGGTGAAACTGATTCTACCGACCGTGCAGAACCGTTCGCTCACGAAAAACTTTCACCAGTGCTTGGTTTCTACAAGGCTGATGATTTCGAACACGCACTGAAACTTGCCGATGACCTTGTGGTTCTCGGTGGAATGGGACACACTTCTGTTCTCTATACCAATGAATCTAACAAAGATGCGATCGCGGCTTTCGGATCAAAAATGAAAACGGGTCGTACTTTGATCAATACTCCGGCGGCTCACGGAGCAATCGGCGGAATCTATAACTTCGTTCTGGCTCCTTCTATGACACTTGGTTGTGGTTCATGGGGAGGAAACTCAGTTTCTGAAAATGTCGGTGTAAAACATTTGATCAACGTAAAAACTGTCGCAAGGAGAAAAGAGAATATGTTGTGGTTCAGAGTTCCGCCAAAGACCTATTTCAAAGCTGGAGCAACCGCAATCGCTCTCGATGACCTTGCGGGTAAAAAACGTGCATTCGTTGTTACCGACCGTTTCCTTCTTGAAAACGGATACTGTGATGTCGTTCTTAACAAACTGAAATCCATGAATATCGCTGTAGAAGTATTCTCAGACGTTGCTCCAGACCCGACGCTTGGCGTTGCAAAAGCTGGTGCAGAACGTCTCAAAAAGTTCAATGAGTCCGCTCTAAAAACCCCGATTTTGTCAAAAAACTTAGCCAGCTCAATAT
>DYSA01000409.1 GCA_020726425.1 Fibrobacter succinogenes
TCCTTGGACGACCCGATTTCAGCCCACGGAGAATCCGTGGGGAGGTGTGAGGAAAGTTTTGTCCCACTATCTTCGTTTCACCCGATGATCCATCGCATCATCCGACGCTTCTCCTCCACCGAACTGCCCCTGCATTTTTTTGAAAAAGTCATCCTTGAACGACTGAAACTCTTCATCCTGCTGCTGACCAATCGGCCCATCGAGACACTCTTCGGGAATCTCGTGAAGAAATCGCGATTCCCGCACTTTGACTTCGTTCTTGGCAATCAATTTCACTTTTGGGAATGTGAGGAACAGTCGTTTCTCAGCTCGCGTCATTCCCACATAAAAGAGTCGCCGCTCCTCTTCAAGCAATCCCTCTTCACGAGAACGCTTACTCGGCATCACCGCATCATCCAGAATCGGCATGAACACCACCGGATACTCGAGCCCTTTTGATTTGTGAAGAGTCATCAAGGTGACACCGCGCGGCGGGCCTTCCTCTTTTTCACCAGACTTAAGGGTCAGATTTTGAAGGAATCCTGCAAGCCCAGCATCATCGCCGCGCTTGTGTTCATAGTGTTCCAAGGCAGAAATCATCTCCTGAATATTTTCAAGCCGCATTTCAAGCGATTTTTCCTGCTTGTACGCCGCCGTAACCAGTTCGATATATTGAATCTGTTTCAACAACTCCCGAAGTGCTTTCGAAGGAACCTGTTCACTAAATCGATGGATAAACTCTTCCGCGAATCCAACAAATTTTTCAACGCTCATATATTGATTCGGATCCACGTCGTCGCGAATCTCTTCGTACTTGCGAAAGGCATCCCAGAGTGAACATTTGTACATTCCCGCCAACTCTTCGAGTTTCGCAATGGTGGAAGGGGCAATGCCTTTGTGAGGAACCGTGAGCACTCGCGCCAAACTCAATTCATCATCGGTATTACTAAAAAAGTTGAGATACGAAAGAATATCTTTCACCTCTTTGCGATCAAAAAACGACGATCCTCCTTGAACCTTATACGGAATCCTCCGACTGCGAAGTTCTTCCTCAAACCGGCGCATCTGAGCATTTGCTCTGAAAAGAATCGCCTGTTTTCCAAACGGAAACATCTCCAGCTTGTCAAATTGAAAAATCTGTTCGACAATCCACTCCACCTCTTTTTGCTCGTTTTCAGCTTTGTAGGTGACGATCGGTTCTCCTTGACCGGCGAATGAAATAATCTGTTTCGCTTTTCGCTTGGTATTGCGGGCCACCACGCCATTCGCGCCATCAACAATCTGCGCCGTGGATCGGTAATTCTTGTTGAGAATCACCGTTTTAGTCCCTTTGAAATGGCGAGGAAAGTTGATAATATTCTCAATTTCAGCACCGCGCCACGAGTAAATCCCCTGGTCATCATCCCCCACAACCATCAGATTATAGTGAGGATGGACGATCATTCGCGTCAATTTCATCTGCACCGTGTTGGTGTCCTGAAACTCATCCACAGAGATAAACTTATACTTCGACCGAAACTTCTCCAGTGCCCGCGGATGTTCGGTAAACAGTTTGATAGGAAGGAGAAGCAGGTCATCAAAATCAACGGACTGACGTTTCAAAAGAATTTTCTGGTAGGCCGAGTACACTTTTACCACTTTGCGCTGGTCGGGATTCTGATCTCCATACGCATCAGGAGAAAGATTGCCATTTTTTGCAAGTGAAATGGCGGATCCAAAAACAGTGGGATCTTCTTGAGCAACCGTTTTACCACTGGAACGCATGATCATTTTCAGTGTGGATATTCGTTCATTGTCTGAAAGAATCGTAAAATTCGCGTTCAGCTTGAGATACTGTCCAAATTCGCGAAGGATTTTCACACCCAGTGAATGAAACGTACAGATCGTCATCTGATTCGCTTCGGTCTTAGAGGTCTGACCTGCGACACGCTTGCGCATCTCTTTCGCAGCCTTGTTGGTAAAGGTAAGCGCAAGAATTTCCGAAGCAACGCAGTGTTTTTCACCGACGAGACGGGCGATGCGGTGAGTGAGTACTCGCGTTTTCCCCGATCCGGCGCCCGCTAAAACCAAAAGTGGCCCATGAGTATGAAGTACCGCTTCAGCTTGTCGGTCATCAAGTGTGGAAGTATAATCGTGCATCAGTTCTCCTTTATTTCATGGGGTCAGAATATACAAAATAAACAGGTATTCAGCGAAATGATATATAGTTACTATCCGAGCGAACTGATCGATCACGCGGCGGGATTCATTTTGTGCAAAGCTTTGGTGATCGAGAATCATTCCAACAAATAGGCAGGTACCCGATTGAACCATCAATGTATTTTATCACCATGATTTTCTACGGATTCAAAGGAATACAACATGATATTGACAAACAATGATATTTTCCCCATTCTCAAAGCAACATTTCCCGCTCAGAACAACTACTTTCCTCACTCCTACGCCGATGAATTCAAAGACCTCATCTTTTTTAAAATCGACACGATCGAAAAGCTGACAGAACTGGTGACAAAACACTTCGATGCTGTTATGGCCGAAGATGCGGATGTCGATTTAGATGAAGCTACCTACGATTATTTCTGTGATGAAATGGGAAAAGGGGTTATAGATGCTCGACTTGATGCGGGATATTGGTACTCCTTCCCCGCACTTCTCCGCCTTGCTCTGGAAAAAGAGTTCGGTGAAAAATACCTCGAATATGCCTACGGTCGCGATGGTTACGATGATTAAATGAGATTCTAAGAGATAATAAAGGCTGAACATACCAATGTTCAGCCTTTTTTGTTTTGAAGCCGGATACTTACTATCTGATGTTACGCACCCTAGCACATTTTACAAAAAGTGGTATACTGGTGTAGT
>DYSA01000410.1 GCA_020726425.1 Fibrobacter succinogenes
AAACACTAGATTGGTAAAGTAAAAAAGCGGACCATACTGATCCGCTTTCAATACTAGTCCCACGAAAAGAACTCAGATTTTAAACATAATCCCCGCATTAACAAGGAACCCTTTTGTGGAAACGCCAACACCGGATTCAATATCGTCAAACATAATCATATATTTTCCATCAACATAGATTCCCAACGGAATAACCGGTGGTTTCACCTGAATCCCCGCAACAATGTGCATACCGACTTTCGGCTTTTTTGCTCCATCGGTAATTGCATCGAGGATCTTTTTCATATTGTCAACATTCTCAAGATCACTAACATTGAACGCCATTGCATCATCGGTGATACCCAATGCACTTTTCACTAATGATTCAGAAATTACGGGCGTTGCAAAGTGAGCCGAAGCCCCTGCGCCCAACGATGGTTTAATCAATGGAATTTTTTTGAATGTCTTTTTAACGGTGAAATCAGTCTGGAATTTTCCATAAGGCGTATTTTTTACGCCAAAGAAACTTGGAGCACCCAGCTTTTCAATGCCAATGATCTCTTTTGCATATGATAGTGTTGCATCTGAACCTTCAACCGAGAATGTATCGATATAATTGATCGCCCCTTCATACTGCCAAATCCCCATATTCACCGATACTTCAAACTCAACAGGAAGTGCATCGACGAAAACTTTTCCGCCAAAATTAATTGGCGTACGTTCAAAATTTGCACGAGAGATAAACAGAAATGAACTATCCTTGAAATTATCGGGAAAAGTAACGCCATCGGGCATCACCTTTTTGAGATCAACTTCGCCTGCGGTGAGAATACTTTCTTGTTTTGTATCGGTCATTGAAGTTGAAAAATCAAAGCCCCAATGAAAACCGGCGCCCACAATTGCAAATGAAGGAGCTGCACATAAACCGAGTGCCACACAAGCGGCCATTACCTGTTTTTTCATATAATCCTCCGGGTATAGTTGATTCAATCATTTCTAGTATAGATGAATTCATCCATGACTGTCAAATAAAGATGATCTTACTCTTTATATCATGCTTGTTTCCAACTATTTTATGGCCCTACTAATAAACTCGGAGGTGCAATGGCTAGAATAATTTTCAGAAATCTGATCGGACTTCTCTGTGTGACAACGTCTATCGTTTCAGCGCAGATAGCAAACGATTACAACAGCAAATTGCTAGAATCAGAACTAAAAAAAGTTGACACAGATCCCAGAAAGACAGAAAAACCAGCCAATGGCATTGGTGCCGGAAGTGCATCTGTGTCTGCACCTGTTGAAACCATGGGCAAAATTAGCCTTGTAGGTCAAGAGAAAAATTACCTCGTTGGCTCTGGAGATAAACTGGGCGTAATGGTGTGGACTACGGTTCCTGAACGTTTTTCAGTGAGTGTAGAAAGCAATGGATATGCGCTTGTCCCAGGAGTTGGATCAGTTTTACTCAACAACAAAACTCTTGCAGAAGCTCAAGACAAAGTGAGAGGAGTTCTTAAATCAAAGTATAACAATATCAAGATTGATGTGTTCCTCGATGCTCCCAAGGTTGTCGCTGTGACAATCACCGGTTCTGTGAATAAACCGGGAGAATACTATGTCTCTGGGACTAAACGGATTTCAGATGTCATTTCCATGGTTGGCGGAATCGCTCCCGAAGGAAATCCACGCGCCATTACTATTTCCAACCCAACACTTCCTGAAACATCAATCGACCTTGTTCGATATACGCGCACTAATGAAACAGAGTGTCCATTTATCCGCAGTGGGGACAAAATCCATGTAACCTCTTCATCGGAAAAAATTTCGATTAATGGTGCTGTCACATACCCGGGAAAATATGATTTCAAACAGGGTGAAACTCTCGAAGAGTTATTCCAAGTGAGTGGTGGCCTTCAGCGTGGTGTCGATTCTCTGCGAATTCTCGTGACTCGTTTTATTGACGAACGAGATTCTGTTGTCCGGTTCGAAGTTACCACTGATCAGGCAAAATCATTTGTGGTTTATAAAGATGATTACGTATTTGTTCCCGTGAAAAAAGATTACCGACTCACCCGCGAAGTAACAATTTCTGGTGAAGTTGTATTCCCGGGGAAATATGTTGTCCGAGATGATAAAACTCGACTGGTCGATCTGATCGGACTTGCCGGAGGACTTACTAAGGAAGCCTACCTTCCCGGAAGCAAAGTGAATCGAGTTGATTTCTCAGATGTTGGATTTGCAGAATATGAACGATTGAAAGTACTCAATCAATCAGACCTCTCTCCCGATGAAAAAAGTTATCTCAAATATCGCGACGGATCTAAAAATGGGCAGGTTAGTCTCGATTTCGAAGAGCTCATGAGAGATGACCAGAGCGTTGATAATATCATTGTCCGTGGTGGTGATGAAATATTTATCGCACGTCGTGGTCTTTCCGTAAATATCATGGGTGCAGTTCTAAAACCTGGTCTCGTAGATTATAAAGAGGGTGAAGATCTTGGCTACTATATTCACCGCACTGGTGGATACCAGCGTGACGCAGAACGCCACCGGATCAAAATCATCAAAGGCGGAACTGAAACATGGCTTCGTCCTCATCATGTAGACAAAATCGAAGTGGGAGATGCTATCTGGGTTCCGGAAAAACCGTATGTGGATCGCAAAGAAGTGGCAAAAGACATTCTTTCTATTGCCGGAGGAATCGCTTCGATCGTTTTAGCCACGATAACGGTTATGAAATACATCGATGAAAAATAAATGTAACTACTCTCAGGTGGTTTCCTAACCTAACGTTGGCTCCAGAACTCGTTCCAAGCGTCCTCGCTTGGAATGCCGCGTTCGAGGCTCCAGC
>DYSA01000411.1 GCA_020726425.1 Fibrobacter succinogenes
GTATCCATCCTGCCATTTGAAATGTTGGTTGTGAATTTTCATCCAGTGTGATGACCGAACTTTAACCTGTTCCATCAAATGAGCCTGCGTGATTGTTCGTCCCAGTCGAAGTGCAATGTGAACATGATTCTCCACCCCGCCGACCCGATACGCTTCGCATCCTAATTCTCGACACACTTCGGCGAGAAATGCGTGAAGTTCCGGCAATATCGGCGAAGGAATCAGATTCTCCCGATGTTTGGTGGAAAAGACTGTATGAACGATACATTTTGATAATGATTGTGGCATGAAAATCTCCTGAGAAAATTTTCAAATATCGTACCGGTTGAACGGTGAATTGGCAAGAGGAAAATAGGGGATTGGTGACATAATAAATTCAATTGGTCGTTTAATGTTCGTTGGGCTGACGTCCCACGCTTGTATAAACCGCCACTTCGTGGTTCAATCCAAAAATCAAATCAAAGCGGTGTTGAGGTCCGAAGGTCCGGTTTATCCCAGCATAGGCCGCTAGGCCTATGGGGCACGACATGGTTTTCAAAGATTCGATATTGAAGAAGAACCGTTCCTTGGCAGAGGTTATTTTCAGATCAAATTTTAAAAGGAGAGAATCATGAGTGATGCAGTTCGGTTTACCGCTGTTGTAGATACGGCTATTGGCGAAGAGTTTTTGGGAATGTGCTATGTCGAAGGAATGCTCGGTTGCGAAGAGAAAGAGATTGGCGACACCACCGAGTACGTGTGCTATTTCGAAGATGATGCGACCTGCAAACACGTAGCGGATCTCGTTCGCGACATGACCATTTCGACTGGCGACAACGAATTGATCGAAGATCGCGACTGGAACGCAAAGTGGCGCGAAACAATCGAACCGGTGAAAGTTACCGACACGATCTGGTGTTCACCGGAGTGGTTGACTCCTCCGATGGCGGAAGGCGAACACTGGATCAAAATCGAGCCGCGTATGGCGTTCGGAACCGGCCACCACGAAACAACCCGCCTCTGCGCTCAGTTGATCGCTCGCGACCGTGGCGACAGAAGTTCACTTCTCGACATCGGAACCGGTTCGGGGATTCTCTGTTTTGTGGCGGAGTTCCACGGCTACGAACGGATGACCGGCGTTGAACTGGATCAGGATTGCGAAATCAATCTCGAAGAAAATCTTGCGGCGAACCGTAAAGATGCGCATATCGATTTCATGATCGGAACCACCGATGATCTCGACAAAGAGGAAACATTCGACACCGTTGTAATGAACATGATCCGCTCTGAATCGGCGCCGCTTCTCAATGAATGTAAAAATCGACTCACCGAAAACGGACTTCTGATCTGGTCGGGACTTCTCACCACCGAACGGGAACTCTGTATCGATCTCGCAAAAGAAGCGGGATTCACCATGATCGACGAACTTGCCGAAGGCGAATGGTGGAGTGCTCGTTTTGTCGCGTGAACGAAATTCGCGCCGACCAAAGCGATGGGAATCGAAAAAGGGTTCGCCCAAAAAGGTTGAACCTTCCATTGCCGATCTGTCGCCGCTCGAACTGACCGCGGAGAAAATGCTCTACGGAGGATTCGCGCTGGCTCGCACCGAACAGTACGGAATCGTCTTTGTGGATGGACTCATTGCCGGTGAAACAGGCTGGTGTGTTCCCGTGGGCAAGCAGGGCGGGATTCCCTATTTTGAAACCGAAAAGGTTCTTACGAAATCTGATTCCCGTCGAACCGCTCCGTGCGAACACTATGGAATCTGCGGCGGCTGCAACTGGCTTCATATCGAGTACGATGAACAGATCCGTGCTAAAGTGTCGATCTTTGATGATGCGATGAACCGGATCGGGAAGATTAAATCCTATCCGAAACCGGAAATTTTCCGCGACAAAGAGTTTGGCTACCGCTGCCGCGCTCAGTTTAAGGTTGATCGCGACTCTGAAAACGTGGGCTTTTTCAAATCGAAAAGCAATGAAGTTGAACCGATTACGAACTGCCCACTTCTCAGCGAAGAGCTCAACAAAATTCTCGCCGACCATGAATCGATTCGCGACGCCGCGCTCAATTCAAAGCGGGGAATGATGCTGATCGACACCGGCAACGGCGTTGTTTCAGATCCGGTTATGATGGGCACCACGAAACATTCCGGCGTTATCGGCGTCGGTGAATTTCAGTTCAAGGTCGAAGGCGATTCGTTTTTCCAGAGCAATCGCTTCCTTACCGAACCGATGGCGAACTGGTGTTCTGATGTGATGAACGGCAATCGGTTGCTCGATCTGTTCGGCGGCGTTGGACTTTTCTCACTGTTTCACGGGAAACAATTTAAGGAAACTGTTCTGGTGGAAATTTCTGGTGAGATGGCTGAAAAGGCCACTGAAGGATTCCGCGACAACGGCTTTGCCACCGGTACCGCTTTGGGCATGAGTAGCGAATCGTTTTTTGATTCGACGAAAGCGCGGGAGTTCGACACGGTGATCGTCGATCCGCCACGAACCGGACTTTCCAAGGAAGTGCGCGATGGCGTGATCAAACTGGCGCCGGAAAAGATTCTCTATATCTCGTGTAATCCAACCACGATGGCTCGCGACTTGGGCGTTTGGGTGACGAAAGGGTATCGGATCGAACGAACTGCTCTCTTTGATCTCTACCCGAACACGTGGCACATGGAAGCGGGAGTTTTGCTGGTAAAAGAGTAGATGTGATTGATATAGATACGTGAGATTGTCGCCCAGTTCGCAACCGGAACTCGACAAAAACAGACGGAATACGGGGGGTGGAAACACTTCCCGTTTTTTCGTAGTGGCGAACCGTGTGTCAATGCTGTAG
>DYSA01000412.1 GCA_020726425.1 Fibrobacter succinogenes
CGAGGCAGAGCCTCGCCAGAAGCATTCCAAGGCCGGAGCCTCGGAACGAGTTGATAGGATATCAATAACTTACAAAACAAAAGGTTTTTTCGTGGTACCTGAGTAGTAACCTTTTCAGTTCCGTGAAAATAATTTTCAGCTGTTTCGCGCATTTTTTTGCCTTTCATTATCATTTAATCCGTATAAATTGCTACACAAATCGCGCCAAATGCAAATTTCTCTCAAGGTTACTTTTCAAAGAACAAATACAGTGATGCAACAAAGATGCAACGCAACGCAACGCAACGCCAATGCAACACTGGATTCAAAAAGGCAACGCATGTTGCAACAAGATCGCACCAAAGGGTTTCTTTTAAAATGGTTGCTTGAGTTTTTATCCAACCTATGCTATACTTCTCGGTGAATATAAAGACCTAAGAGCCGGGGGGAAAATGAAACGAATTGCCGTTATAATCAGCCAGATCGAAGAGAGTTGCCAAGCTCATATCTGGGATGGAATCGTTTCTGCCGCAAAAGTGCAGGAAATCGAACTCGTCTCCTTTGTGGCTTTCTCTCTCGATACGGATGATCAGGTAAAATCCCACTACGCGATGTTTCAGAGTTTTATAACGGCATCCCACTTCGATGGCGTTATTCTGTTCACCGGTGCCATGTCAGAATATACGCCGTGGCCCAAAGTTAAAGAGTATGCCTACTCGATTAATATGCCTCTTGTTACAATTTCGGGAAACACCGGTTGCGGAGCGAATGTCATTATCAACAATCGCTCCGGAATAATCGAACAGGTCACCCATCTCATTGAAAATCATCAGCGCAGAAGAATCGCATTTATTGGCGGCCCCGAAAGTAATGAAGAAGCGGCGGAACGGTTTTTCGCCTATCGCGACGCTCTGAAAACAAATCGGATCGAGTACGATGAACAGTTGATTCAGCCGGGGAATTTTTCTGAAGAGTCGGGACGTGAAGGCATTGCGGCACTTATTGAAAATGATGTTTCCTTTGATGGCGTTATCTGCGTAGATGACTACACCGCATTTGGAGCCCTTCGAGAATTAAACAAACGAGGTATCGCCGTTCCCCGAGATGTGTCACTGGTAGGATTTGATGATATTCCCGAAGCATCCATGATCACGCCATCGCTCACCACGATTCAGCAACCATTCGTTCTTCTGGGCACTGTGGCTGTTGAAACGCTTATGTCGAAAATTAGCAATAACAACATCTCCACCGATGAAGATTCCATTGTTCTTAACACCCACGGAGTCTACCGCGCATCCTGCGGTTGCACTTCAGAAGAAGTGCGAATGTTCAGAGAAAACTGGCATATCGAACGAGCAAAGCAAGGACACGATTATCTCGATCTCCTTCTCTACAAACTGGATCCTCTAGTCGCTCATCTCATTATGGAAACGAATGTGCATCCAGAAAAAATTCACTCCTATCGAAAATTTATTCTCAGCGCCACCACGAAACTGTGGGATGCATTTTTTCTCGAAGTCCAAACTCGCACCACAAACGAGACTGTTCTCGACACGCTGAATACAATTCTCAACGAAAACAGCACCTTCACGTCTGATTTCACAATTTGGCAGTGTATTCTGAGCAACATCAGTCCTTTTGCATTTTATTTCGACAATAGACAGGATCGACTTTTAGCCGGTGCAGTACTTCACGAAGCGCGTATCGCCTTGGATTCTCGGGAGAAACACACAATCCAAATGAGTGCATACGACAAGGCTGCGAGCAATGAAGCAATTCGGGAATCGTGTACGAAAATTATTATTTCAGGAACCCAGGAAGAATTGGTCAAATCAGTTTCAGAAGAGTTCGAAGAACACGGGGTACAAAATGCCGTGTTGGTTCTCTTTAATACCTACTCACCCACACCGGTAAACGAATGGCACCTTCCCTCGGAAATTTTCGCTCAACTGATCATTAAAGATGGCGAAGTATTTATTCCATCAACACCGGAAGAGCAATCATTTGCGGCAATGAATCTCGTTCCATCTATGCTCAGTGATCAATTCCACGGGAAAAACTCGCTCTTTATGCCCCTGTATATGAACAACGAATACTTTGGATACTATTTCATCGAAGTAATTCCCGATGCACCCAAAGAGATCTATTCTGAATTCCAAATTCATATAAGTAGTGCCTACAAAAGCTGTTTCATGCTGGACAACCTTCGCGCGCTCTCGATGAACGACGAATTGACCGGCCTTTCAAATCGCCGCGGTTTTATGCTATTGACGCATCAACTTCACGCCAAAGCGATTAACAGCAAAACAAACCTTCTCTTTTTCTATTTTGATTTAGACAATCTCAAAAATATCAATGATAATTTCAGCCACGACGATGGCGACAGGGCTATAAAAGGTGCGGCTTCACTTCTGCGAAGAACATTCCGCAATCACGATATTATCGGGCGAATCGGCGGAGACGAGTTTGTGGCAGTCATCGAAGAGTCTGTTCCGGGCCTCGACAAAATCATGTTGAAACGACTGTATGAACTTATCGAAACCTACAACACCCACTCAGGTCTTCCGTACCACATCGAAATGAGCGTCGGTGTCGCGACACTTCAATGCACCAGTTTAGACACCGTCGAAACAATCCTTCGCGAAGCTGACAGAGCGATGTTTGTTCATAAAAAAGAACGGAAAAAGGGAAGAGAATAATTTCACGATTTTCATAACATAAGAGGAGAAGAACAGAGTGTTCTTCTCCTCTTTTTGTTTGTAGCGATCAAGCGATCAAGCGATCAAGCGATCAAGCGATCAAGCGATCAAGCGATCAAGCGATC
>DYSA01000413.1 GCA_020726425.1 Fibrobacter succinogenes
TTCTTCGCGAATGTACCATGCCTGAAGCCACGAAAGCCGTTCGTAAGAAGTTCCTTGGGCAGCAGTCTGCCATTTTCTTGAGACCGAGATGGGTCAAACTCAACAAAGGGACGAAATGTCCATCAGGAATCTATGTAGTCATCTGATATGCAATTAATAAAGTTCATTTTTCATCCCCCGTTTATACCCAATAATTCAGAAATCCCTCCTAATTTACCATTTAGCCCGCCAGCGAGAATTTCATGATGGCATCCAGATCGAAAACGATCGAATTCGCCAATGATGACTCTGTGAAATCGAACATTCCCTGCATGTTGATGTGCTGCCATGAAATGATCGATCCGCTTCGCACAATTTCCAGCAGATACTCTTTCATACGTGGCGATGTGGTTTGAGCGATTTTCTGCGAGAGGAATAGATAGTTCCAGCAGATAATAGCATTCTCTATCAGTCGCTTACATCCCTCGGAAATCGACTGCTCTTCACGGGTTGCGTAGTAGAATTCCTGATTTCGAGCATAGAACACAGCCTTGGCAAATTTGTTTGAACTTTCGATCTTATTCAACTGTTTTTCAATGCTTTGGCGAAGTTCAAGATCATCAATATACTGAAGCAGGAATATCGACTTGATGATACGACCAAACTGATTCAGTGCGCGATAGAGCGGATGTTGTCGCGAATATGAACTGAGCCTCTTGAACAGTTGCGAAGCGGTTGCTTCTTTCAACTTGATCGTGGCGATAAAACGAAGAATGTCATCCCAATGATTTTCCAGTAACTTAAGATCGATCTGACCTTTGGGTAAAATCTTGTACCCTTCCTTAGCCCACTCATTTTTCGGGAGAATACTGTAGAGTTGCTGCTCCTGAAACTTCTTGATTCGCGGTGCAAACGAAACGCCAAGAAGGTGGCATACACCAAAGATAATCTCTGTATACCCATGCGTATCTGTCGAATGGATAGAGCTTTGCACGACATCATTTTTCATGATTCCATCGATAACATATGCCGCATCGCGTTCCGATGGAGTGATCACCGTAGAATGGAAAAGGCGATGACTTTCATCAATAAAACTGTACACGGTGACACCTTTTCCGGTGCCAAAATACTTGTGAGAATATGCTGCATTCAGTGAATCTACGGCGCAGTTGAATTTCTGGCCATCACTGCTGGTATGCGTTTGTCCCTTCTCTTTCTTATAGATCGGCATAAGTTGCAACCTGTTGGTCAACTCGAGAATTGCATTGTTTGCGCTTTCGATGTTCTCTTGAGAAAAGTACCAGTTCACCACATTTTCCAGAGATCGCGGGCTGATTCCCTGCGAGATGTTAGCTATCCTATTGATTCCTATGTTACAACCATACCCCATGATTCCTGCGAGAAACAGCTGGTCGGATGGTCTACCTTTGTTATTTTTCACTTGCCAATGCAGGAAGGACTGCAAAAATGGGCTCGCTTTACTGATCGCCGAAAGTACTTCGTAGAGTGAAATAATCTGTTCTTTCGGAAGGAGTTCCGATAGTGAAGGCATTGCGATCTGTTCTACTTTTGGTGTCTGAACGCGGTACGAACCATCAGGCAGAAATGAGATATGTCCATTCTTTTTGGCAATAATATTTTCATTTGTTTGAGTAAAATGAAGGTGTTCCATTTTGCGAAGTTTGTCTATAACTGTTTCAAATGAGACAAGATCAGAAAGTCCAGCTTGACGAATCAACTCATCCTTTTCCCTTTGCCACCGCTCTTTTTCAATGAGATATGAATCGAAATTCTTATAACGATACGAGTATGTTAAATTGAGCGCACCGGATTTCATTCCGATCATCATTGCTTGAAATAGCAATGCTTTATAGAGTGACACCCGAAGTTTACCTTCACTGTCAAACACCGCATCTTGATCCGATTCTTCGAGAAAAAGAAGTGGTGGTTTGTTCCCGATTTCACTTCCTTTCTGTTTGAAATATGCCACCGCTTCAAACAAGTGAGCGTTTGAGCTCTCTTTGTCGAAGCTGATTTCCTGAGCGATCCGGGACACTCGATTTTGTAGTTGAATCGAATTTGATTCCAGAATAAGTGCAAACTCTTCGTCATGCTTTTTGGTGCGGGAACTTTCGACGCTCTTGGTGAATTTTGCTTTGATTTCAGCCACGGGAATCGCATCGATAATCTCTTTGATTTGACGATTTTGTTCGCGCAGTGTCAGTGTATGATTTTCGAGAACCGTGCCGATCTTCTCGATGATTTCACAGTACTGAATTGAAAACTTTTCGCTCTCTTTTGTAGTACCTCGCTGAACAATTTCACGGTCATAGAGTTCGTCGCGATGCCGCTGGCGGCTCCGATTCAGGTTGTTTTGGCACGATTGAACGAATACGTCTATTAGCACATCATTGTATCTAAAGTACTGGTATTCAACAAAACAGATCAAATAGAGAAAGCGGGAATCTTCCCGTCGTTTGAATTGAAATGATTGCCCTCGAATCGCCGTCTCTGCAAAATAGCGAATCGTTTCTGCCGATAGATTCATCTGCTTGTAGACCGGAAGAAGCTGTTCGTAAGTCGTTTTGAAAAATAGAAAACGGCTCACAGAATCCTTGATTTTCTGAGGTTTCAACGAGTGATTTATAGTGCGAAGAATTGTCAGTTTTGATCGCGAATTTTCAATAGGTGACAGGCCTGAATCATCCGGTTCCGGTTCAAGAAGTCCGTCGAGTATCTCCTTTTGTTCATCTGAGAGAAGTGCTGACAGCGAATCGGCGAGCCCCGTTTCATTATCATTGATCGCCTCAGAAATCACTT
>DYSA01000414.1 GCA_020726425.1 Fibrobacter succinogenes
GGCTTTTTTGGTCTCACGCCGAATTGAGTTCCTGCTCTATCTGGGTAATCGGGTTTTATTTTGACGTGTGTGGTCTTATTCCACCAAAATATGAATCGTATCGTTTTTTGAAAGAGAAAATTTAGCTTCCGTGAAATTTGCGGCACGCGTCTTTGGACGAATATTATTAGAAAACCCATACGGTTCCGCGGGAAACCCGAGAGATGAACGATCCATTTTTTCATTATTATTGCGATCGTGAAACAGTTTAACCGCATAGATTCCCGCAGGAAGTGAATCAAAATTGATACTCATGGAACTATTTTTCACCGCTACTTTTTTGAAATAATCGACTCGTGAATTATCGTGATACACAGATTCAGAACGAGCGATCTTTACGCGAATATGGCCGAACATCGTTTTGATTCCATCAATATAAATGGTTAATGACGCCGAATACAGGGCGCTCACTGCCAGCATAGAGCTAAGTGCAACCAGTTTCATCTCAAATCTCTCTTCTGAATGGTGTGAAATTTCATCCCAAAATAGATTAATTCTCAGATCGCACAACTATCCATGAGTAATAATCTCTTACATCTTCTGCACCGCTGTATTTTTAGCACCATTCAACTCGGTACTTTTGATGAAAGGCCAATTGTGGCAACTGATGAAACTCTCGACAAAATAGTTACCTTTCTTGCTCAATCTGAAAACGGAATCTCTTCTCTTATACTTGCAGAACAGTTTCTCGCGTTCAAAGGTGCCAATGAAAAAATGGCGGACATGTTAGTGAACACCATTTTGAAAAAATCTCCCCTTGCGTGGAAAGGTGAATCGGGACTTTGGTTTGCCAAAGCGGTTTCTTCGCCCCTTATTTCTCAAAGTTCGTTCTTGATTTGCTACCCTTTACTCTCAAATGATCGCCGTTCGATCATCCAGATCGCCCTGATCAAACTCACCGGAGATGATCACGAACTACTCTACTCCACACGACTTGAATCCACCGAAGAGTCGCTGATTATTCGCGGTGAAAAGGTCGTTTGTGTACTTCACGAATCATTTCCCCAGATTGTATCGCTCTTTCGCGAACAACGATTGATCTTTCCCGCCAGTTATGAACAACGGATTCTTCTCAAATACCTTCTCGATGCAGGATTTTCAATTCCCGATGATGCTCTTCTTCTCTCCCACCTTTTTAAAATGGCAAAAATCCCTATGACCGGAAAAAATGGCGGCGTAGAATCTCTTGCCAAAGAGTATATCGAAGTTCCGCAGGAACCGGTTACTGCCGCTGATTTCGCAGAACTAACCGCATCACTGGCAGAATATTGTATCACAAAGATTCAAGAGAGTGGTGCTATTACCACTGATCAGTTTGATGAACAGGAGAACCGAGAAACGCTTCGAGCAAACTGGACCAGAGCACAGTTTACTCTTGAACACATTCTCGAACTCGAAAATCGCCCCGGAGTGTACGGCTATCTCGATCAAGTCGGAAACTACATATACATAGGAAAAGGTGCCAACGTTAGAACGCGCCTCCTCACCTATTTCCGTGAATCTGACGAGTCTCCGACAAAACTTCTGCAACTGCGCGATCAAGCAGTTACCTTTACCTGTCACTACTGTGGCAATGAATTAGAATCACTGATCCTCGAATCCCGACTTATCCGCAAGTATGCGCCACTTCTCAATACCCAAGTGGATCTTCACATCACCGATTCAACCGATCCCGTTCCTCCGGGAATCTACCTCCTTCCCGCTCAAACCGAAGAGCAGTGTTATACACTCTGGTACAACGGAAAAGGTTCTGTCACTGCCAAGACTCTCAATCGTTCGGAACCAATTCCCTTTACTGCGGCAGAGTTAGAATCTTTTTTCTTTACCGCGACCCAAACCGAACCTTCACAAGAGACGCTTATTGCCCGTCGATGGCTCCGTCCACGATTTGCTTCGGTCAATCGTATTGACACTGAAAGTGTTGAAAATAGCGAAGAGATGGTGGCTATTTTAGCCGAAGCTCTTCTTCAAGTCGAAGATAGCGAAACAATATATCGCTGATTTTGGCAAATCAAAGATTTGCGTAGTATATTGAAGTATCTGTTTACTTGTTTAAAGGAAGTTTGTATGAAAAAAACAGCAGCGATTTTCACCCTGATCCTCACCTGTGCCATTTCGATCTTTGCACAGGACGAGTTTAAAACTCGCCACATGCTTAAAAAACCGGTTTTCTTCGTAAACGGAACTGGTGTCGTTGAAACTGCAGAGTACTGGTCACTCTCTCTCGGTAATTTTGATGTTGCCGTGGAACGCGAATTCCCCGGCGAAGGAATCCTTGCGGTCGAAGGTTCCGTTAACCTCAACTATCTCTCCAGTGGCTATATCGAAGGAAATGGATATGGCGAAAAAGGGAAAATGATTGTAAACGCCGATTTTGCAATTGATTCTGCAGGAACTTTAGTATCAGTAAAAGAAACTGATATCGATTATGTCTTTTTGAGCGGAACTAAAATTGCTCTTAAAAACGGTCAGCCACAGGATCTTTTCCTTAAGATTGAATCGCCAAAGAATAAAGTTCAGGCCGTGGGAACATCGATTAAAATCTTTGCCATCGATAAAGAGTTCGGCGAACTCAAATTCAAAAAAGATGTTGAACGAATCGTTGGTTTTTCATTCACCAAAGAGGGTGCTCTTCGCGCCTACAAAGCTGCGCTGGCAGCAAATGAATAACATGCTCCGGATCTAAAGGATTGTAAGGTGATACGACAAATGCGTATCACCTTTTTTTTCGCTCTTTCCCCTGTTTTAAATC
>DYSA01000415.1 GCA_020726425.1 Fibrobacter succinogenes
TCTTTGAGCTTTTAGGGTGTTTCAAATGTTTTCTGATTTGTAATGAAGTTCTGTGCAAACTGATATTGAGAGATTGCCGCCGTATCTTTATCAGGCGTTTAGAGGATTCGTTCTGATGCGAATGAACAGTTCGAGTGTAAATATGCTCACGCGAGTTCCATTATGCGGTTGATGATAAGCTACTTCGGGGAAATAGGGAAGTGGTCTGTTGCTTGACTATATAAATTTGAGGAACAATGTGTTGTATGGCTGCGTTGTATTGCCGATTCACCATTTTGCAAGTAGCCAATCGCGGAGATGGTACCAGAGAATTCCATTTCGCCCACCCACGGGAAGTTCGTCTATAGAAAGAACTATTTTTGGGAAATTGTCTTTAATTGCTTCAAGGTTACCAAATTCTCTTTCGATCGTGCTTTCTTCTGTGAGATATGTGGCGACCTGAATATAAATGAGATCCTCTTTTTTTCGAGCCACAAAGTCAATTTCGGAATTTCCTAATACACCCACCGAAACGATCCATCCACGGCGAAGAAGTTCGTGGAGCACGATCGTTTCCAGTGTTCCGGGAAGTCGCTTGATAGAATAGCCAAGTCGTGCATACCGAAGCCCGATATCAGAGAGATAGTACTTATCCAAATACTCCATATGACGCTTTCCTTGAATGTCATATCGTGAAACAGGAAGTAGAATAGTTGCTGCACAAAGATGCTGAAGGTATTGTGAAACAGTTTCCAATCCGATTTTAAGGCCTTGAGATTTGAAATAGTCTGCAATTTTTTTGATAGAGATGAGGCTCCCTGTGCTATCCATGCAAAAATTAAGGATTCGCTCAAGCACTGAAACATCACGAATCTTATGGCGTTGAACAATATCACGTAGAATAAGTGTGTCAAGAACTCCACTCAGATAAGGTGTTGTCGTATCTTCTTGTAATGGAAGTTGGTGAATACCTGGAAGTCCACCGAACTGAATAAACTCTAAAAACGATGAAGCTGGAGTTGATGATGGAAATGTTACTTTACGAAATTCGATGAATTCTGCGAGACTGAGTACAAAGATCGGAATTTCAATAAATCTTCCAGTAAGCAGAGTTGCGAGTTCTGATGAAAGCATATGAGCATTTGATCCGGTGAGAATTATCTCACCATAGTTTTCTGCGAGAAGAGACTGAACAACCCTTTCCCATTCGAGAACTTCCTGAACTTCATCAATGAAAATGAATCGCTTTCCTTCTTGTGAGTCAAGCTTTTCTTTGATGTAATTGTATAGTGCCGAAGCCGTGCGAAGATGCTCGTTCTGGAAGAGCTCCATGTTTAAATGGACTAAGTTTTCTTCGGGGATGCCATTATTGATCATTTGGTCACGTAACTGAATGAGAATTGTACATTTCCCGACTCGACGCATCCCTGTAAGAATTTTGATTACCGGTGCCCCAATGAACTTTTGTATATACTCTATATAAGAAGATCTGATAATCATTGGGAAATTCTTTCGTCAGAGTGAAACATTGCTCGTTAAAATACATCATGTTTCGATGTGTCGAAACATGATGATGATTTTGAGCTGAGTGATAAAAAATGGGCACAATCGCATATTTCCCCAAATTTTCTCACATTTCTGAAGATATGCTATGTTATTCATAGAGTTAGATTCTCAGTTTTTGCAAAATCATGCATCTACATTTTTAAGAATTTCAAAGTCGAATTTCCACGGACTTTTCATCCTTTCTTCGGATAAATCATACTCCCCATGGTAATTGATATGATGGCTGACTACGGCTGACCCATTGCGAATTATTACAACCAGTTCTTCCTTATCTTTCTGGGCATTCGCATCATTAACAAGTTTTGACAAATAGAGATAGTTCCACAATAGGCTACAGTTCTGAATCAGAGTATTGCAATCATCCACTTTGTTCATTTCCACTTTTGACGGGTGTTGAAACTCCTGGTTTCTTCCGAAAAAGATTACTTTGCGAAACTTGTTGGTATTTTCCCCTTTGTTGAGTTGTTTTTCTGTGGATTGTCGAAACGAAAGATCTGAAAAGTAGTGATGTAGAAATCGCGTCTTCACCAACTTGCCCAATTCCGTTAAGGCTGCACGGCTCGGTTGATGTGTGGAATACGAATTGATTCGGTTCAGAATACTCGATGGTTGATTCTCTTTCAGGCGGATGGTAACGACCATTCGAAGGATTTCATCCCACTGCGATTTAATGAGTTCCGTATTTACTGATTCACTCGGACGCAAATAGGGGAACTGCTCTTCTGAGAACGAACTTACCGGTTCAGTTGAATAGAGCTTCTCTTTCCATGCATTTTTGAGACGAGGAGTGAAATAGACATTCAGTAGATGCGTTAAAGCAAAAACCGGCAATGTGTAACCATGAGTATCTGTCGAATGCCTCGTACTTTGTTCAACCTCATTGTGCATGAGCCCATCCAAAACATAGGTTGCTTCACGTTCCGAGATATTTATAACTGTCGTATAGTGAACGCGATATGATTCGTCGACAAAACTGAGTACACTTACCCCTTTGCCTCGGTTGAAATACTTTGGTGAATATCCCGCGTTATAACTCTCAACGGCTCTACACCTATGCTTCCAATAATCAAATCATGATAGATCACTTTATCGAAGTGGAAGTCTCTTCACAGCGAACACCAAAAGAGAGAAAAATAGAACAGCTCATGGCAGAGCTGAAATCCGGTGATTCGGTCATAGTCAGCGAACTTTTGCTCAATCCACGTAATTTGACCGGTGAATCCGGATTAATTTGACCGGCAGG
>DYSA01000416.1 GCA_020726425.1 Fibrobacter succinogenes
TTAGTTCGCTACGATATTCACAATCTTCCCTTGAATCACAATTACCTTGCGGATGGTGATTCCTTCGAGATGTTTCAGAACATTTGGATGCTGACGAGCAACCGCTTCCGTCTCCTCTTTCGAAGATCCGTTTGGAATCTCAATCGTTCCGCGCATTTTTCCGTTGATCTGAATCGCAATAGTGATTTCGTCTTTCACGAGAGCTGATTCATCCACTTCAGGGTATCCCGCTTTGAAAATTGATGTTGAATTGCCCATCATTGACCATAACTCTTCGGTGGCATGAGGAGCAATCGGTGCAATGGCACGCAAAAGGATCGACATAACTTCGCGAAGGGTTGTTTCGGTAACCAGATTGTACGATTTGCGGAATGCGTTGAGCAGTTCCATGGTTCGCGCAATCGCCGTATTAAACTGCCAGTTTTCATCGTAGGACTGAATGATGTTTTTAAGAGAACTGTGCGCCACAAAGCGAAGTTCTTTGTCCGCATCAGACGGTTCTGCTTTGCAAAGTCCACCATTGATATGTTCAATAGCTGTAGAGATAGAATCCCAGTAGCGTCCAAGGAAACGTGCAATTCCGTTTACACCGTCGTCAGACCAGTTGCGGTCTTTTACAGGCGGCGTATCGGCGAGAATGTACATACGCATGGTATCTGCACCGAACTTATTGATGATTTCTTCGGGAGCAACTACGTTCAGTTTTGTTTTTGACATTTTGGTGATTTCCGAAACCACTTCAGTGCCGCATTTTGCACATTTGCCGTCTTTTACTTCGTCATATCCAAGCCATTTGTGCTCTTCGCAGTAGTGAGCCGTCGCGCAGACCATTCCCTGAGTGAACAGCTTTTTGGTAGGTTCGGTGAACTTGATCAAACCGAGTTCGTTCATCACGTGCGCAAAGAAACGGACGTAAATCAAGTGCATTGTGGCATGTTCGATACCACCAATGTAGATATCGATTGGTCCCCAGTAGTTTGCTTCTTCAGAATCAAACGGCGCTTTGTCATTTTTCGGTGAACAGTAGCGAAGATAGTACCACGAACTGTCAACGAAGGTATCCATGGTGTCCACTTCGCGTTTTGCCGGTTTTCCACAGCAGGGACAGGTGGTGTTCACCCACTCTTCACAGCGCGCAAGCGGAGATTCACCACCAGATTTGAACTCAACGTTTTCAGGAAGGCGAACGGGAAGATCTTCCTGTTTAACCGGAACGGTTCCACAATCAGGACAGTGAACAAACGGAATCGGCGCTCCCCAGTATCTCTGACGAGACAAAAGCCAGTCGCGAAGTTTGTAGTTGACGGTTTTTTTGCCGAAACCATTTTTGTCGAGCCAGTTGATGATATCAGACATCGCTTCGCGGTTGTTTCTTCCAGTGAAATCACCAGAGTGAACGAGCACACCGTCGTCCACATAGGCACAGGTCATTTCATCTTCGATAAGAGTCTGACCTTCGGGCTGGATAACCACTTTCATCGGGATCGAATACTTTTTCGCGAACTCGTAGTCACGCTGGTCATGGGTAGGAACTGCCATTACCACACCGGTTCCGAATCCCATGAGAACGAAATTCCCCACATAGACCGGAACACGATCTCCGTTGACCGGATTGATCGCGTATTTACCGGTGAATACACCCTCTTTTTCGCGGGTGGCAAGTTCTTTTTCTGACGTTCCCAGCTGTTTCATCGCTTCGATTTTTGATTCGATCTCTGTACGGTTTGGCTGATCCGCAATGAGCTCTTCGATCATCGGATGCTGAGGAGCCATAGACATAAAGGTCACACCGAACAGCGTATCAGGGCGAGTTGTATAGATATCGATTGTTTTGTCTGAATTTTCAAGCTTGAACGAAACGGTAGCCCCTTCAGAACGGCCGATCCACTCTTTCTGCATTTTGATCACACGCTCCGGCCATTCGCCGCAGTTTTCGTGACCATCAAGAAGCTTCTGCGAATATTTCGACATAAGGAAATACCACTGTTTCAGATCTTTTTGGGTTACACCGGTGTTACAGCGTTCACAGTGACCGTCGTGAACCTGTTCATTTGCAAGAACGGTTACACAGGAAGGACACCAGTTCACGGTTCCGTCTTTTTTCTCGACAAGACCCGCTTCGTAGAATTTGATAAAGAGCGACTGCGTCCATTTGTAGTACTCTTCGGATGAGGTGGCAAGTTCGCGATCCCAGTCGAATCCCCAACCGGCCATGCGCATCTGTTCTTTCATCTTTTTGATATTGATGCGGATGTTTTCTGCAGGAGGAGTTCCGTTTTTGATTGCTGCGTTTTCTGCAGGAAGACCGAACGAGTCCCAACCGATAGGAGTCATTACGTTGAACCCTTTCATGATGTAGTAGCGAGCCACCACGTCATTGATTGTATAGTTCATTACGTGACCCATGTGAAGAGCACCAGACGGATAAGGGAACATGGAGAGTACATATTTCTTTTCACGGCTTTTATCCATCGTTGCCTTAAAAAGACCGTCATTTTCCCATTGAGCTTGCCATTTTTTTTCAAAATCAGCTGGTGAATATCTTTCAGCCATTGTTCCTCCGCATAGTTCGGTGAATTTTCATTTTTAACGGGGCCAAAATATATCACGAACAGCCGTTTCAGCGAGAGTTACAACGATTGATTATCGTTGATAGGGCCAAATAAAGTGATGAATTTGTACTGGCGATGAGAAAATGTTAAATCAGATCTATGGGAGAATAAATCCGCTTACAGAATCTGACATTATTTCACTGGAAGAGGCGTATCGTACC
>DYSA01000417.1 GCA_020726425.1 Fibrobacter succinogenes
ATCTGGTTATGCCCGGTGGAATAAGTGGTGAACAACTTGCCGCAGAAGCACTAGTTGTGAAGCCGGATCTGAAGATTATTTATCTCTCTGGCTATACGGATAATCGCAATATTACCACCAATGCAGAATCCCAAAATATTCATTTTCTTGCAAAACCATTTAAGTTGGATCAGCTACGGGAAGCGCTTAAAAAACGATTTTCTCTTCAGTCATAGTGCTCTTTACACAATCAGAAATAATAGTGCCGTAAAAATCACATTTCATCCCAATACTCCCCTAAAATGCATCATCTATTTTCTGATGAACTTTTTAAACGGAGCTATATGGATCCCCGGAAATCAAAAAAGACATTACTCGTAAAAGTACTGACACCGTTTGTGGCTTTAGCTCGATTTTTTTCGGCTAAAGGAAAACCAGTTCCGGTTAAAATCTTGCGATTGATTCTTCTCTTCCCACTTCTGTCAATTCTTTTTTTAATTGCTGTTGATGTTAACCTGCTCGGACTTTTTGGCCCGAGTCCCAAAATGGGGATTCTTATGGATCCTGAAGTCAACGAAGCGACCGAAGTCTACTCATCTGAAGGCGCACTTCTGGGGAAATTCTTTTATGAAAATCGCGTTTCAGTAACCTACGAGCAGCTTCCTGAAGAGTTAATCAAAACATTGATTTCCACAGAAGATGAACGATTTTACACGCACCATGGTGTGGATCTTACCGGTCTTGCGGGGGTGTTGTTCGACGCGGCAAAAGGCGATGCTCGAGGCGGATCAACGATAACTCAGCAATTGGTAAAAAATATGTTTAACACCCGTCAAAAAGGTGCACAGGGACTCGTTGGGAAACTTCCCGGAATGCGTATGGTGGTGATCAAACTTCGCGAGTGGATGACTGCTATCAAGCTTGAAATTCGATATCCCAAAAATGAAATTCTTACGATGTATCTCAATACGGTAGACTTTGGAAGCAACTCTTTTGGAATTGCCACGGCAAGTAAAACCTACTTCGGTATTGAACCGAAACAGCTCTCTTGGGAACAGTCTGCACTTCTTGTGGGAATGCTTAAGGCAACCACGACCTATTCGCCAATCAAAAATCCTCAAAATTCGGTGAAAAGACGCAATCTTGTTCTGAAAAACCTCGCAAAAAAAGGGGTGATTACCCCAGAACAAGCAGATTCACTTTCTGAGATTCCATTAGTTCTTAATTATTCTGTTGAAACACCTTACAGCGGAACGGCAAAGTATTTCCGACTGGCTATGCTTCAGAGTCTCAAGCCGTGGCTGAAAGAGAATAAACTCGATCCGTATGCCGCTGGTTTAAAAATCTATACTACGCTTGATACGGGAATGCAAACCTATGCCGAAGAAGCAGTTCAGCAGAATATGAAACGCCTTCAGAGAGTGTTCGATGAGCACTGGAAAGGCCAGAACCCATGGGTCGATGAGCAAGAGAGGGAGATTCCCGGATTCCTCGATATGACCATCCGTCAATCGGGGTATTATAAAGATTTGGTGAAACAGTTTAAGGGCGATGACACAAAGGCGTGGGCGGAGATGCATCGCCCTCGCAAAACCAAACTTTTTAGTTGGGAAAAAGGCGCCATTGACACAGTACTCAGTTTTTATGATGAAACAGCCTATTACAAACGGTTCCTTCACACGGGAATGGTCTCGTTGGATCCTGAAAACGGCGCAGTTCGAGCTTACGTGGGGGATATAAACTTTGACTTTTTTAAATACGACAATGTAAGCCAGTCTCAACGTCAGCCAGGATCAACATTTAAGCCATTTCTCTATCTTGCAGCAATGGAAAATGGCTGGCATCCCTGTGATGAAGTGGTGAATCAGCCTGTGACCATTCGATATCGCGAAAATGGTAAAGAGAAAACATGGTCGCCACGTAATGCTGACTGGAGCACCACCGGTGCAAGCCATACATTGAAAAATGCGATGGCCCTTTCATTGAATACCATTACCGTTCAAGTTGCTCAAAAAATTGGGTTCCGCAAGGTGAATGAGTATGCCGAAAAAATGGGAATCACTTCGCCGTTAGATACGTTTCCTTCACTCTGTCTCGGATCCAGTGATGTGTCGCTGATCGAGTTGGTTCGATCCTATTGCCCATTTGTAAATGGTGGATACCGAATTGATCCACACTTTGTTACAAAAATAACTGACTCGAAAGGGAAGGTTTTGTACGAAGTGGCTCCGAAGAAACAGAAAGTGGTGACCGACAAAGGTTTATACTATATGACTCACATGTTCAGGGGAACACTGTCAGAACCGTATGGAACCACTCAGGCACTCTTTGTGTACGATATTTTCAAAAAGAATATTGAATTTGGTGGAAAAACGGGGACATCTTCAAATCACTCTGATGGATGGTTTGTGGGGATTACACCGAAAATGGTGACGGGATCTTGGGTTGGTGGGTCTGAACGGGCGATTCGCTTTAAATCCAGTTCATTGGGAGAAGGGTGTAAAACTGCACTTCCCAACGTGGGACTGTTTTTCGAAAAAGTGGTAAACGATCACCGGTACGATTCACTTCATGCGAAATTTACGCTTCCTGAAATCGACTCGGCGAAATGTTATATGTGTCATACGCCATTTGTCGCACGTTTCGATTCGCTGTCATTGGATTCTGCGGCGGGGCTTGTGGATTCTGTTGATGCTGAAGGTAATATTATTATGCGCGAACCTTCGACAACGGAAAATTCAAGCGGAACTGACCAGGTTGCCAGTGAGTTAATCGACGAACTGTTCTAAGAAC
>DYSA01000418.1 GCA_020726425.1 Fibrobacter succinogenes
CCTTTCAGGCACTGATACCCCAAGCCACCACTTTTAGTGGTGGTTTTTGACTCTCGCAACAAGTTTCCAGACCTGTTACGCACAGCTTGAGGCTCCAGCCTCAAAGTCGTGATGCGAGGCTGGAGCCTCGAATGCTGCATTCCAAGCGAGGACGCTTGGAACGAGTGCTGGAACCAACTTCAGTTTAGGAAACCACCTGAGAAGTTACAAAAATTGTATCACCACGAACTATTTTCCCGCCGGAGGTACTCATGAATCCCCTAGAAATTCTCGAACAGTTTTATCCTCGTGACTCATTGGCTGGTTCTTTTCTCTACGCCCACAGTGAGTCTGTGGCACACCGTGCTGTTGAAATTGGGGAGAAGATGGATGGAGTTGACATTGACTTTATCCGCGAAGCATCCCTACTTCACGATATTGGGATTTTCAAAACAAAAGCTCATGATATTGGTTGTTTTGGCCATGCTCATTACATTTGCCATGGAATCCTTGGTGAAAAACTTCTCACAGATTTGGGATTTCCCCAGCATGGTTCGGTCTGTCGCACTCACGTGGGAGTTGGCATTACGGCTAAAGAGATTCACAAGAATCAACTTCCTCTTCCCGCAGAAGATATGACGCCAATTTCGGTTGAAGAAGAGATTATCGCCTATGCGGATAAGTTTTACTCCAAGCGACACGAATGGTTGGTGAAACCAAAACCTCTCGATCTGGTTCTCAAAGAGATCGGTCGCCATGGTAAACGATCTGTTCACCTTTTTATGGAGTGGCATCACCGTTATGGTCACCTTTGAACCGATTGGCTATGTTCGAGCAGAACAGCAGTACAAATATCAACAGCCACGCCAAGGTGAGTTTGCTCAGAACAGTGGATCGGTGGAGCTTTTGGCAGGGAAGAACTTTGAACAAGCTCTTGATGATCTGGATGGATTTTCACATATATGGTTGATTTATCACTTTCATCACAATGATAACTGGCGACCGAAGGTGAATGTTCCGGTCTCTTCGGACGGAAAAAAGCGGGGCCTCTTTTCGACTCGGTCTCCCTATCGCCCCAATTCAATTGGCCTTTCTTGTGTAAAACTAAGAGAGATTCGTGGACTTACATTGATTATCGAAGACTTTGATCTTCTCGATGGAACACCGATTCTGGATATTAAACCTTATGTGACCCACTATGATTCAATTCCTGGAGCTTCAACGGGATGGCTTCCGGCTAATCCTCCGGCGGAGTTTGCTATAAGCTATGAACCACTTGCCGAGAATCAGATTCGGTGGATCAGCGCTCATCAAGGGCCGGATCTATTTGATCTTATTCGCGTACAACTCTCTCTTGACCCGTTCAATACAAAACGAAAACGAATTACGCTGATTGATGACAGTTCGGCAATACTGGCATTTCGGACGTGGCGGATCGAGTTTTCGCTTGAAAGTGAAACGGTATGGATTCACATTATCAGAACTGGCTATTCAGAAGAGGATCTTCTCCCAGAATCAGAAGATCGTTGGGCCGACAAAGGGCTTCATCGATTGTTTAACAGCATTGATTTTTCGCTTGAGGTTTAATGATCAATCATAGAAGTTTCAATTACTCTTTCGATCCATCGAAGTGTGAGCATTGTGGCGGTGCTTGCTGCCTTGGTGAAACAGGATTTATCTGGATCAGTGAAGAGGAACTGATCGATCTCGCAGCTTATCTCACAATTCCATTGGAAGAACTTCATACCACATCGGTGTTCAAAGTTGATCATCGCTACTCATTACGCGAACGGCGTTTGGAAAATGGCGATTACGCCTGTATCTTTTTTGATTTGGAAGCGGAGCGATGTACAATTTATGAAGTTCGCCCTGAACAGTGTCGAACCTTCCCATTTTGGGATGAGTATTTGATAGAGAAAGATGAAACCTTTTTTATGTGCCACGGGATTTGTGAAAAACCAAGACGAACTCGCTGATGCGACTTGTGTAAAACCATTACATTCATAAAGCTATGTGGGCTAAAATATAAAAGGGGGCATATTAGGCCCCCTTGCTATTTACAATTGACAGACGTTAATTAGAAATCTTCGTCGAGTACTTCATCTTCGTCGCCAAAATCATCTTCGTCATCATCAAGACCTTCATCGAAGTCAGCTTCATAACTATCTTCTTCTATCTCTTCATCAATATCAGCGTCTTCATCTTCGATACCGAGGTCGAGATCTTCATCGTCAAGCTCTTCATCAAAATCATCCGCTTCTTCATCTTCGAAATCTTCGTCATCGGTGAATTCGTCATCCAAGTCAAATTCATTGAGGAAATCATCTTCAAGATCATCAAAAAGATCGTCATTGTACGCCATATAGAGACTCCTTCTGGTAGTTAAACCAAGCTTCCATTTTCGGGTGCAAAAATAACGCGAAAAACAGGTAACCTGTGAGAGAAATTTACACTTTTTTATTCTTTATGTCTAGAATGAATCTAGAATTCTCTTTACGACAAATTTTGCGAAGCTATTATCGTATCGATACTTGCCATTTGAAATTGAGTTTAAATTGTACTCATATCTATTTTGAACTCAGCAATCAGTTCTTCAACAGGGGTATCGCAGCGTGTTCCATGACAGGCTCCGGTTCCACAACCGGTTTTAATTGCCACATCGTCTAGTGTATGCGCACCTTTAACAATTGCATCGACAATCGTCTTGCGAGTTATTCCTTTGCACATACATATTTTGTAACTACTCAGGTGTTAGTGGGGGACAAAAACTCGCTTCAGCACTCGTTC
>DYSA01000419.1 GCA_020726425.1 Fibrobacter succinogenes
CATCAAATCAGTTCGTTGAAATTTACGATGATGGAATTTTAAGCGCTACAGCATTCCCCACCGGTCGTGACCATTTCGAATTTAGAATTCACAAGTTTAAGAGAGAGCTTTTGCTGAACGCCGGAAATCGACATGCCTTGTATGTGCTTAGGTCCTTCGCGAAAGAACTCGGCCCACGTGAATGGAAGTGAAGATGGCGGCGTATGAGTACTAAAGAGGTTTTTCGCCGCTTTCTTCGAATAGTATCCCGACTCAATGGGAATTAGATCAGCTCTACAGTAGTTCATCGCTTCACCTCGCGAATAGTGAATGCACCGGGAAGATCTTCTCCATTAGCCAGAAGAAGCCCAAAGGAATCGGTTGTATCAATCTGTTCCTGCTGAGACTGCAGACCGCGAAGCCATCCTTCGCGGAGCATATTTTCAAGAAACGGAAACAAGGTCGAACAGTAGTACAAATCCTGCATGAGCGGAAAGCCAAATCCGATCGGGAACCCTGAACGCTTCCACAGAGGATCGTAGCTGAATCGAAAGCCGTTCGATGTTTCAGCAATCGTACCAACCAGTTCAGATCGATAAAAGATAGTACCTATCCGATCCATATTTTCAGTCCTAATGTTGAACTAACGATCTTCAAAAGTCGCAACGAAATCCCTTCATCGCCGGCTTCGAGTTTTGCCAGCGTCGAATAGGAAACTCCGGACAGATTACTATAACAAGGGCTCTGCAATTGAGTATTGTAACTTGATGACATCAGATATGTCAAACTCGCACCTCTGCTTATCGACAAATATGCCCCCATTTTTATCTATTTCAAGAATGGAAATGCCCCCATTTTTGTCTGTTTGTATTGTTTTATATGAGACACGGAAGCGTTTCATTTCATTCCAAGGCAGCAGCGGTAAAGAATGCCTTTGATCTTCTGAGACATGCAGGAATTGCAATTGCGGTTCCGCATACATCGGGAACTGGTCTTCCACTCTCTGTTCAGGCAGATGAATCCTGTATAAAACCTCTCTTCCTTGATGGCGGGTTGATTCAGACTGCACTCAATCGTCCTATCATGAGTGCCGAAGAGTTTCAATCGGCTCGATTTATCAATGAAGGTTCTCTGGCTGAGCAGTTTGTCGGACAGGAACTCTACTTCCGACATAGGTATGGAGTGAGACCTTCGTTGTACTACTGGCTTCGCGAAGGAAAATCTACCAATGCTGAAGTGGACTATCTGCTTTCCTACGGAACAGAGATCATACCGGTGGAAGTGAAGTCAGTAATTGCACATGAGTAAGTTTTCTCGGAAAGGCTCTTTTTGATGATAACAATGCGGTGAAAAAGAGATATATTTACCGTATTATTTGCGACGAATAACAGTTCTAATCACCGCATCAGGGGGAATCGTGTATATCCATCAGCGAAAAGATTGGCCAGAGTTGAATTGGGACAGTAAGAAGCTTCTCGAGTTGCTTGCTTCTGTTCGAAATGCACAGGGAAGGCTTCTTGGCAGGCTCGAAGCACTTGGGTTTGAAAATATCTCAAACGCAGTTCTTGAGACACTGACCCTTGATATTATTAAATCAACAGAGATTGAAGGTGAAGTTCTCAGTCGTGAACAGGTTCGTTCATCTCTTGCACGAAGACTCGGTATTCACCTGTCCGACGAAATACAATCGTCACGCGATGTCGAAGGAATCGTTGAACTCACTCTTGATGCAACGCAGAATTTCAGAGCAGAGCTTACCGAAGATCGCTTGCTTGGCTGGCATTGTGCGCTGTTTCCAACAGGGCGAAGTGGTTTATACAAAATCAAGGTCGGAAGTTGGCGGGATGGCTCTCATGGACCTATGCAGGTCGTGTCCGGAAGTGCTGGTCGTGAAAAGGTTCACTTTGAAGCTCCTGACGCATCACTGCTTCCTCAAATGATGAATGCGTTTCTAAACTGGTATAACAAAACAGAAACCGATGATATCCTCAAGGCGGGTATAGCTCATCTCTATTTTGTAACACTGCATCCTTTTGAAGATGGAAATGGTCGAATTGCCCGTGCTTTGACAGATATGCTTTTAGCACGATCCGATGGAATCCCACAACGATTTTACAGTATGTCTGCTCAGATTATGAATCAGCGCAAGGAGTATTATGAAATTCTGGAGCAAACGCAAAAAGGAACTCTTGACATTACCTCCTGGCTGCTCTGGTTTCTCAATTGTCTCCTCGGGGCAATTAAAAATGCTGATACTCTTCTTGAAAAAGTGGTCGATAAGTATCGGTTCTGGCAGAAAGCAAAACAGCAAAATCTCAATGAGCGGCAACAGAAGATCATAAATATGCTTCTTGATAATTTCAAGGGCTCATTGAACACTTCAAAGTGGGCTAAAATTACAAAATGTTCCACCGACACCGCTCTGAGAGATATTCAGGATTTGGTGAAAAAAGGCATTCTTATCAAAGGGCCGGAAGGCGGAAGAAGTACGAGTTATGTGCTTTACGAGTGCTAAATGGTACACTCTATGGTCCCCTGCAATTCTTGTTGAGTAATTATCTAAATGAGATATATTCTTGGATATATGAACGTGTCAAAACGAGCGAGATTGCATAGTTGGTCTCATTCTGGTCTCTCGTCTTTTTTGAAAATTGTATAGTGATCTCTAAAATAATGAGTTAGAAAACATGGTGACGATTGAGTGGGAATAACCCCATTCAAATATTGAATACAAAAAGGCCACCTCAGAAATCTGAGATGGCCTTTTGTTCTATCGAAAG
>DYSA01000420.1 GCA_020726425.1 Fibrobacter succinogenes
CGAGTACGTGAGGCGGAGCCTCAGGCCGGCATTCCCAGCGTGGACGCTGGGAACACGAGTGCTGAAGCGAGTTTTTGTCCCCCGCTAACACCTGAGTAGTTATACTATTTGAATTTGGTATTTGACGGAATGTACACTACGATAGTGTTCTATGGGATTGTATAAAGGGAAACGTATGATAACACTGTATGGGTACAAAAAATGTAGTACATGCCGAAATGCTGAAAAAAATCTAGAATCGCGAGGTATTCAGTATACCTTTGTCGACATTACTACCACTTCTCCGGATGCTGATGAATTGAAATCAATTCAGAAATTAGCGGGAGTCGCGACAACGAAACTCTTTAACACTAGTGGTGTTGTGTACAGAGAACAGAATATTAAAGAGAAAATTAAGGCGATGAATGAATCTGAACTGTTTGCATTGCTCGCATCGGAAGGTCGATTGATTAAGCGCCCTTTGGTAACAGATGGGGTGTCAGCAACGGTCGGGTTTTCTGCTGATACATTCTCGGAGGTTTGGAAATAACAAAAATGAAAAAGGGGAACGATTTTCGTTCCCCTCAGTTTTTTACTTACCGAAAAAAGCTTTGATCTTTCCGGCAATTCCTTTTGGTTTTGCAACTTCAACAGCTTTTGCCGGTGCCGATTTCTGGGGAACTTTTTTCCCTCCATCCTTTTTCACGGGATTTTGCGGAGAATTTTGTTTTGGACCGCGGCCTTTTGAATCTTTAGGACTGCGAGATTGGTTCGGGCCACTCTTCGCTGGTTCTGGTCGATTCTTGCCCTTTTGATCGCGTTTGCGTTTGTCATCTCGTTCGGTTTTTGCATCAGGTCTTCTGGAACGATCATACGGATTGCGACTTGGTGCATTAAATACTTCAGACTTATCGCTACTATCGAGTTCGAGTCGATGTTCTATCTTGCGAAGAACAACGCGATCTTTCGCTGGATTGCCATCATAGACACGACGTTTTGATTCACTGGATTGTGAATTCATTGAAGATTGAACGCGTGGTTCTTCCTGGCGAGTTTCGTGGCGCGGAGACTCTTTGACAGAGTGTTCGCGATAGTTATTGTCTCTTTCAGAGCTTTTTTCGCGGTGAGAATGATCTTTCTCTTTGCGATGCTGTTTGTTCTGGTTGTAATTGTTGCGATCATTCTGCTCTTTCTTTTTCCGTTCACCTTGTTTTGATTTGGTGGTAGGAGCGGAGAGCATTTTTTTCCAGTTGCGACCACTGCTAAGGTCTTCAGCAAAATCTTCGTCACAGGCGACCATCGAAGGGATTTTGAATCCGATGAACTCTTCTACAGGCTGAAGAAACTCTACAAAATGATCACACGCAAAGGTAATTGCCGTTCCTGTTTTACCCGCACGAGCGGTTCGACCGATACGGTGAACGTAGTTTTCAGAATGTTGAGGAATATCATAGTTGATAACCAATTCAAGATCATCGATATGGATTCCACGCGCTGCCACATCGGTTGCGATAAGCACAGGGATTTCGTGGAGTTTGAACTGATCGACGATTCGTTGGCGACGTTTTTGTGGAAGGTCACCGGTGAGGAAATCCGCTTTAATATTGTTGCTGCGAAGTCGCGCTGCTAACTCTTCACACATACGTTTTGTATTAGAAAAGATAATCATTCGTGGCTGATTGTAGCGTTCAACCATTCCCATGAGAAGGCGGAACTTGTCTTGGCCGTTCACGTGGTAGAGAATCTGATTGATTGCACTCACGGTTTTAGTTTCCGGTGAAATCGTAATTTCAAATGGTTCAAACATGTACTCTTCGGCCAAACGCTTAACACTGTAGTCAAGGGTTGCAGAGAACAACATGGTTTGACGGCTCTCTTTTTTCGGAGTTCTTGAGAGGATTTTACGGATATCTCCAACAAATCCCATATCAAACATACGGTCAGCTTCATCAATAACAGCCATCGTGAAATCTTTGAGTTTCAAAATGCCACGGTTGCTAAGATCGATAATGCGACCAGGTGTTCCCACAACGAGATCGACCGATCCACGAAGTGCATCTTCTTGCTGATCATACCCTACGCCTCCGAAGAGGGCAACGATGTTGTAGCCGAGATGAGTTGAAAGTAATCGAGCTTCAGCTTCAATTTGAACCGCTAGTTCGCGAGTAGGAACAAGGACTAGAGCTTGTTCTTTGTATTCGCTACGGTGAATGTTTTCAAAAATCGAGATGAGAAATGCCGCAGTCTTACCAGTTCCTGTTTGAGATTGGGCAAAGAGATCGTTACCATTGAGGGTAATTTTCAGAGCCTGTTCTTGGATAGGAGTGCAGTGGGTAAATCCTGTGTCTTCAATTGATTTGAGAAGTTTGTCGTTGAGATGAAAATCGGAAAAGAGTGCGGGCACGCCAGCTCCTTGGTTTGAAAATAGAAAATTTTTGAAGCCGATAATTCGGCGGTGGGAATCATTCCCTCTTGAGTGAATATCGCAGAGTAACGGTGTGAAACTCGTTCAGTGCGGATGCGTTAATATAGATCGCGACCAGAACATTTTCTATTCTTATTATGTGAGAAAACGAAGGGTGGACTCTGTTCTGAGTTTCCCTTCATCTGTTCCTCATATATGGTCTCTGGTTTGAACCAAAATCGATTCGATATCCCCGAGGATAGGTAGTTCTTGTGCGGTGGGATTTAATCAATTTGTAGTTAGAATATTCTGAGCTGAAGGTCCGAGAAGAAACAACCCTTTACCGAGAGTTCCACAGTAAAAATTT
>DYSA01000421.1 GCA_020726425.1 Fibrobacter succinogenes
CCGGTTTCGTGGTAGTAGTCGCCGGTTTCGTGGTAGTAGTCGCCGGTTTCGTGGTAGTAGTCGCCGGTTTCGTGGTAGTAGTCGCCGGTTTCGTGGTTTTGGTAGAATCGGTGGCGGCAAAGATCAGGGCACATGTTGTAAGAATCACAAAAACAGATTTCATTAGAACAATCCTCCGAGAATACAGTAAACATTTTTTTGAGTGACGACGGTTGTTGTGTGAAGATACCGCATGGTCAAAGGCTAAACAGTGGGATCAAAATCCCCAAACATCGCTTCGACATACTGAACCGGATCAAAGTCTTGCAGATCATCGATCCCTTCGCCTACACCGATTTTTCTCACCGGAATACCAAATCTCTTGGTCAGATTGATAGCCACACCGCCCTTTGCGGTTCCGTCCAGTTTGGTCACCACAAAACCGGTGATTTTGATAATATCATTGAACGCTTCAGCCTGAGCAATCGCGTTCTGTCCGGTGGTTCCATCGAGCACCAGAAGTACTTCGTTGGGAGTCCACGGATTAGCTTTTTTCAGCACGCGAACGATCTTGTCCAGTTCGGTCATGAGATTTTTTTTATTGTGAAGGCGACCGGCGGTGTCAATGATCATCACATCGTGCCCCCGTCCCTTTGCCGCTTCCATTCCGTCGAACACCACCGAAGCCGCATCGGCGCCTTCGTGTTGACCCACAAAATCACACCCCGTTCGATCAGACCAGATCCGCAGTTGTTCGGTGGCACCAGCGCGGAACGTATCTGCCGCCGCAAGAATAACCGATCTTCCGAGATCGCGATACTCTTTCGCAACTTTTCCGATGGTAGTAGTTTTTCCCACGCCATTCACGCCGATCACCAGAAGTGTCCACGGTTTTGGTGGGAAATCATCGGGATCGCTGACAATCAGAAGGTGGTGAGCGAGAATCCGTTTCATATACGCGTATGCTTCTTTGCAGGTGGTAATGCCGTCGATTTCCACTTCTCGGCGAAGTTGTGCGATTGTCTCTTCGGAAAGATCTGCTCCCACGTCGGCAGTAATCAGCGCATCTTCGAGGGATTCGTAAAACTCTTCGGAAATGAGTTTGTCGTGTTCAACAATCGCCGCAATTTGATTTCTTGTTTTTGAAAGGCCCTCTTTGAGCCGTGCGAAAAGATTCATTATAACCACCTTCTCTGATATTTTTACTCGTGAAATATACCCTATGCCACTGCTCATTTGCGCGATTCATGAAATACACATAATCCTTCGATTTACGTCGGAATGGACGGCATTAGCGAAGATGAATAATCTCGATTGTTCTCGGTTTTTCCGACAACTCCGGATCTACACAAAACAAGTCTCCTTTCCAGTAGAGGCAAATACCGTTTGCCCTTACCGAGACTGTGCAAGAATTGTGTATTGAAAACCAAATTTCGGTAGGGACACGGCGTGCCGTGTCCGAGGTGAGATATAAGTAATTGATATTATCGTTAAATTGTGCACGGCTCGCCGTGCCCCTACACAATTGATGTGCGATTTATTGAATACTTGCACAGCCTCTAGAAACTTGTAACGAGAGTTTTGTTAAGTTCATTGATTGTAAAGTACCTTAGTAGCTACAAATATTTCAAATCTTTGTTTTTGTAATCCTTTGCACCTTCGCGCATAAGCTCCAGAAGTGCAAGGTAGTTTTCATAGCGAATATCGCTTATCTCATAGTTTTCAACACCCTCTTTTACGGCGCATCCCGGTTCATGCTCGTGCATACAGTTGTTGAATCGACACTGAGAACCCATTTTTGCGATTTCGTGGAAGTGGAGGAGCACTTGATCTGGTTCTACTTTTGGCATTTTCATCATAGAAAAACCCGGAGTATCGGCGACATACCCAGAACCATCATCAAAGGTGAGCAGAGTTGTATGTGTTGTGGTATTTTTTCCTCGTGAGATGAGTTCCGAGAGTTCATTGGTGATAAATTCTTGGTTCGGGAAGAGTTTGGACATGAGCGAACTCTTGCCAACTCCCGACGGACCAGCAAAAACGGTCAACTTGCCGCGACAAATCTCTTTTATATCTGCCACCGTTTCGGGAAGGTTCATGGAAGTACAGGTTACGTCGTACCCGATTTCGCGATACTCGTCAGCAATTGCTTCCAAATCTTCGCGATCCTCTTCGGTGAGCAGGTCAATTTTGTTGAAAATCATGCGGACGGTAATGTCATTTACCGAAGCGGCAAAGAGGAACCGGTCGATATAACTAAATTCCAGTTCCGGTTCGATAAAACAGTTAATAAAAATCACTTGGTCGATATTTGCAACGAGGGGGCGCGGAAGTTCATTGGTACGCTTTTCCACTGAACGTATTATCGCTTCGGATTTCTCTTTGTCAAAAAGATCAATTGTTACAAAATCACCCACTGCTAACCGGCGATGATTTTTTCTGATCGCACCTTTGAGAACTGCTTTAACCTGTCCCTGACCGGGAATATCAACGACGTAGTAGTTCTTTCTCTCTTCGACAATACGATAGCGTTCAATCTCTTTTTTCAAATGAACAATCTCACTTTTCTTACGAAAGGGAATCCAAAATTATCGGAGTGTGAAAATACGTTTAGGGCAGTGAGTAGAACGATTCAAGTTGGGATGATTTACAACGGAGTTGGCGGGGAATTTAAACCAGAGGAAGAGAGAAAGAAAAACCGGTCGAGTAGACATAATATGACCTCAGCACTCACACATTCATGCAAGCGTCA
>DYSA01000028.1 GCA_020726425.1 Fibrobacter succinogenes
CTATCGATAATCGTTTAAATTTTGAGTTTTAACAACTTTTTTACACCAAACTAGGAATTTATCATTTAAAAAGAATACCTTTACTAGCATAACACTGCGATCAGCTTGGTATACCACTGTTCTCAATATCGCTATCAAAAATGTACAGCATGTAAACAATACATTTTTTATGAGAACAAGAACAGAATAAATTATAGGCGTACTTGTTTTTATTGACCATCTTTTCAGCCATGATAGCCGATACCACAATTGTGATTACTTGGCCTGATACAGAAGACGCTTTCAAAATAGAACTTTCGATTATTAAGATATTGCAAAAAGGGGATTATATGAACAAGAGAATGTGGTTTATGGGAATATTGATGGTACTAATATCTGTTTCATTAAGTTACGGGGAAAGGATATTAGTAGTTGGCTCGCAGAATCTCAGTGCTTACGCGAATGCAATTGGCACTCCCCATACATTTACCACCATATCGACAGCAGCATTTTCATCCAGTGATATCGACATTATGAAACATGACCAAATTTGGCTAATGAATTGGTCTAGTGATGCTTTACCCACAGTAACATTAAGCCCATATCTACAAAACTTTCTTAAAGTAGGTGGAAAAGTTGCGCTGTTTACTGATGCTCACATTGTTTGGGATGCATCGCTACAAGTCGTTACTAATTTTGTAAATAGTGTCGTCAAAACACCTACATTCGCTCTCGTTCAAGGTCCTGAAGGTTTTTACGAAATGGATTCCGTCGGTGCTCTTCAAGCTGACCCAACATCTGCAGCCCTTTTTGCAGGAAAACAATTCGAGTTTTCTTCTGTAGCCTGTGCTTCAGGTACAGCCCTCGCTGGTGGTATACCAATATTACAGTCTGTCACTAATCCCACTCAAAAATCTTGTGTCGTTTTTGACAAAAGCAATTTAAAGTCAGAATACTCTAGTGGACGACTTACTGTATTTGGCGATATTGGATATGCGCTGACAAGTGCAACCGTCGATGGGAACAAAAACATACTTAAATTTATCGCCTCTTTTATTACCGCTGCAACATCAGGGGTTACAATTACTCCAACAGTTGTTGCCGAAGAGCCCAATGAGACAAAATCATTCACAGTATCGCTTGGCAATGCGGTGGATGAAGCGGTGACTATTAACTATGAGATTAAAACACTTGGCACAGGTGCGGGATTTGCAATATCAAACGCTGACTACTCTGGAACACTCAGTGGATCATTGACATTTGCCAAAGGCGAAACACAAAAGACCTTTGTATTGAATATTATTAATGATTCTGATTATGAGATTGATGAAATATTTGGCGTCACCTTATCTAGTTCATCAAGCGCAATCTTGCTCGCAGGTACAGGGAAAGAAGACGTTATCATTACCATAGAAAGTGATGATCCCGACAACCATGCTCCCACAAACATTACTCTTAATCCAAGTCCCGCAACAATTAAAGAAAATGCCCCTACAGGATCGCTCATAGGAACACTTTCTACTTTCGATATTGATGCAGGAAATACATTTATATATTCTCTAACCGATGATGCCGGAGGTGCGTTTACCTTAACCGGCGATAAAATCTACAGCGGAAGACATTTCGATTTTGAAAAATCAGCAGATCGCTCTTTCACAATTGCCGTTTCTACGACGGATAACATGGGAGCATCAATTGTATCACCAAAGCAGTTTACCATTACCGTTCTTCCGGTAAACGACTCCACTGCAAAAGGATTTAAAGACACCTATTCAGTCAGTGAAAATACCGTACTGACCAAAGATTCACTCTCCGGTCTTCTTGTAAATGATACCGATGGTGACTCAATTACCGCAAATACGATTCTCAAAGCCTACAAAAAAACTGATCCCCTGTACGGGTCGGTGGTTATAAACCAGAATGGATCGTTTACCTATACTCAAACAGCAGGTCTTGAGATGGCAGTTGATTCATTTAGTTACACCATTACCGACAGTGCAACCTACGACAATGTTCCTCACGTGGGAACAGTCGCAAGCTGGGCGGTCATTTCAATTCTCCCTGTGGATGACAACACTCCTACGGCACAAGGAGCTTCACGAACAATTTATGAAAATGAAAAAGCAACCATTGATGTCACGTCGCTCATTGCCGATCTCGATGGAACCCCGCTTACCGTAGCAGTTGCATCGCAAGGAACACAGGGAACTGTCTCTGTAGCCGGAAAAGTATTCACGTATTCACACGATGGTTCCAAAGAATCTCCGTTCAGTGACAGCTTTACCTATACTGCGATCAGTGAAGACAAAACCAGTTCACCTGCAACTGTGACAGTTACAATCAATCCGGTAAATGACACTGTTTCAGTAGCAACCGACAACAGCTACTCAACCACAGAAGGCGGAACGATTGCAGGAAACGTAATCACCGATAATGTGGCGGATAGCGACAAAGATGAACTGAGTGGAAACAATATTCTCACCTCTTTCATCTCCGGATCAGCTCCCGCTCACCACACCGGATCTCCTTTCTCGTTGAACAAAGATGGATCGTTCACCTACAAAAATGATGGAACTCCGGGAACTTTCACGTTCCAATACTCTCTGAGAGATTCAACAACCTATCAGTACGGAAATTCTTATGACCGTGTAAATTCGAGTAATAGTGCAACCGTCACGATTACTGTCGCCGCGGAAAATAGTTCGACACCCGTTGCCGGTTCGACCTTTACAACAGTAAAAGAGAACAGTTCCGTTGAAATCGATGTTGCTTCATTGATAAGCGATGCCGATATTGGAAAACCGGGACTTACCGAAAAACTAACAATCCTTCCGCTAACTCCCAAAGAAGGAACTGTTTCACTGAAATCGGGAAGTGAAACGATTGTCGTGTATACCCACGGCAAAGGTGATATCACCCGTGAAACATTTATTGATACGGTGTTCTACGAAGTTTCCGATATGGTGAACCACAAAGATACCGGATCAATTGCGATCACGATTACCAAACTGAACGACAACAAACCGGTAGTAAAACAGGACACGATCACGGTTCCCTTTGGCAAGAAAAGTACCATAACAATCCCGGCAATTTCAGATGCAGATCTTCCTGCTGACCAGAACATCGCCGGCATCGATTCGACCATTCAAAATGGCGGGGGCAAAGGTGTTGTAGTGTCTTCCCACGAAGGTTCACTTTCATGGCAGAGCACCAATAGTTTCGGCTATGTACCTAACATTGCATCATCGGCAGTGATTGACAGTTTTGAGTACCAGATTCTCGACTCGGTGGCCTACGATGCTGCAAATGTTCACCGCGTCACTGCATGGATGTATATCAAACTGGATCAATCCTCAAAAGACCTTCCCATTGCTGGTGATACAACACTAGTACTCAACGAAGGTGACTCGATTGTTTCATTTGATCTCATGACTCTCTGTGCAAAAGGAAAAGTTGGCGCCGATCTCGATTATATCACGATCGTTACCGATCCAACTCTCCACAAGGGAACGTTCTCCGTTACGTCGAATGGAATTTTCACCTACCGCCACAATGACAGTGAAAATTTCACCGATCAGTTCACCTATACCGTGACTGACAAAACTGCTGGCAAAGCACTTGTAAGCGCCGAAGGAAAAATTACGTTCACGATCAATCCTCTGAACGACAACAAACCTTCAGCACCAACAATTACCACGTCGGTAAACGAAGGTTCTTCGGTGGCAATTAATACAAAAACAGGACTTTCCGATACAGCGGAAACAGATGTACAGACTTCATGGAGCGTGGCAATCAAAGGAATCAATGGCGGTGCGAAATTCGCCGATTCCGTGACCATTGATTCAATCTCTGGAAATCTTACCTATTTCCACAACGGAAATGAACCAACGGTAGATGACACCATTATCGTAACCGTGAGCGATGTTACTCCGTATGACACAGCAAATATTCACTCTACTGAGAGAACGATTATCATTTCGATCAAGTCGATCAACGATAACAAACCAGAAGCAAAAGACTCTTCGATTACAGTTAAGGAGAACGGAACAGTCACTATCGATGTGACTTCACTGGTCAGCGATATCGATGGCGGCACATTTACCTTTGGCCTTGAATCAAGTTCAACGAAAATGGGACAAGTTTCGCACAATGGTTCGACATTCACCTATGTGCACAACGGAAAGGGAACGGAACAGTTCAGTGATCTGTTTACCTATACCGTAACGGATACCAAAGATGCTTCGGGAAATCAGTTTACATCAAAAGGAACAATCACCGTTACCGTGATTCCTCAAAATGATGAAATAGCTTCGAACCTTCCAGAAACATTTACAGTGGCTGAAAACAAAACACTCGACACCGCGATTGCCGTAGCGTCGATTGCTGACAACGATCGCCACACCACAATAACTGCTTCGCCCTATGGAAATCTGTTCCGTTTTGAACTAAAAGATTCAACCACAAACGGAATAGTTACTCTGAACAATGCAACGGGTGCATTCCAGTATACACCTTCAAATATGGGTACAGAATTCAGTTCGGACAGTTTCACCTATGTGATTGTCGATAGCGTTTCCTACGGCGATACAACAACCCACCGTTCACTTCCGATTCTCGTTAAAATCGAGATTCTCGATGTAAACGATGAAACACCGATTGCCCTCGAAGACACTATTATTGTTCCCGAAGGTGAATCAACTACTGTTCTGAAAAATGGAGAAAACTCAGTTCTTGGGAATGACAGTGATCGGGATGCAAATAGTACTCTTACTGCGATCCTTGCTGGTTCACCGGTTAACGGAACAATGGTTCTCAGTGCCAACGGAACGTTCAACTATCAGCACAATGGAACTGCAACGACTGTCGATTCACTGTTCTATGTAGCTTCCGATGGTCTATACAAAAGTGACACGGTAAAAGTGGCAGTTCTCATTACGGCAAAACCACCGGTTCTCGATTCGGCGTTCTATTTCGATGCAGATGCAAATGGATCGATCGATTCGGCTGTTCTCTATTTCAACCATGCAATCAACCCTGCAGCAACAGGATTTGGTATGGCGTGGGAAAGTGACAACTCTCCAGTTTCGGTTAATCAGGCGGTGAACGGAACTGCGGGCAACGAAGTGATTCTCGCCCTCAGCGGCTCGGTTTCGTATCGCACTTCCGGTTCGCTTACGGCAACCATTTCTCACACGAACTTCGGGAACAGCCAAGCAACAGGGATTATTTCAGACCGAGCTGCACCTGTGGTGACTCAAGCTGTTTACTCAGCAAAATCAGATATTGGTGGCGATCTCTCGATCTCCCTGTCAGAAAATATGATTGGTACATTTGCCGAGCCGTTCCGCTTGATTACCGGAACCGACTCGCTGGATCTCAATTTAGGGAACTACACCGCTTCTGGGACAACCTATACCTATGCAGTGCCATTCTCTGTACAGACTTTTAGCGAACAGGATTCAATCTGTATTAATCCAAATGCGAATATTACTGATGCGAACAATGCAGTTCAGGCTAACCCGAGCAACATTCGTCAGCCGATAATTATTGGAAACCGAGCAATCTCTGCGGCATATCATGATACCGATGCGGTTGCGGATGGGCGGATCGACAAAATTTCGGTTACAACTGCACTTGCCCTGGATCAGAAAATGCTCGACATGATTGAACTCGGGTCTGATACCATGATCGTGCTGAACAATGTGCGCATGTTCAAAATCGAAGATTTCAAGCTCAATGAAAAAGGATTTGATATCATCGTTTCTGAAAAGAGCGACGTGACCAATACGGCAGTTACTGGCGAAGATCGACTCTTTATCAACGGATCAGTTACCTATGACAACAACAGTTTTGTCGGTGACACTCTTGATATTATCGATTCCGTGGCGCCGATCATTTTAAATGGAATATACGGCACCGATGGAACTGATACGATTTTGACTCTTAACTTCTCAGAACCAGTGAATGCAATCGCCGCGGATACCACCGGAAAACCGTTTGGATTCTACGATGCAAGCACCGGGGCGCCATTTACAATGAGTTTGAGTTTCGTTTCAGTTGATTCAAAAACTGCAACCTTTACAGTGAAAAATCTTTCAATTGATTATCTGGTCAGTGGTGATTCAGTCAATATCCAGACAGCACTCTCAGTGTTTGACAAAAATGGAATTGCTCAAATCAAATCAATCTGGGCACCAATTGTAACATCGATTGAGTACGCGATGGATCTTCAGCTGTTGATCTTCCCGCAGCCACTGGTGATTGAAAAAGAAGAGAGTGGCAAGACGACACCGGCACTCCTTAGTCCTCTCATGAGAGATCATTATAATTTCAGTACTTATGGAATTACTACGGAGAATGGTGTTGCCTTTGTTCTTGAAACTTCGGGACCACTTTCACCGGAAGGTAACCACATTGCGACAGCTCAGCTTCTTGACCAGACTGGGAATATCGTGTCCGACAAAATTCCTTTCATCTTTGTAACTAAAGATGGTGGAAATTTGGCAGGAGTTGCAGTGTGGGATGGCAAAAACAAATCGGGAAGAACTGTTGGTGCAGGAAGCTATCTTCTCGCTGTTGAAGCATCAGTGGAAACAGATGAAGGAGCGAACTCTCGCGTAATTCAGAAATCAGTTCTGAAAACAGTCGGTGTAAAAATGAAATAATTCTGTGAGTTCTATGTGAAAAACGGCAATCTTGAAAAAGGTTGCCGTTTCTGTTTTTAGCACATTTACTCTTCTGATCTTTTTATTGCCGTTACTCCATGGTGATAGTAAACTATCGAAAGGCAATACCATCAATTTCAGTTTGGAGTTTCATAATGAGACAATTCACAAAGATGCTTTTCACCTGTCTGACCATCGTCATGTCTGTTTCTGCAAATCCATTTTACGGGAATATTCTGTTTGAAAAAGGAAGTGCAGACCTCACCGCAGATACACAAAAAAAACTTTCGTCACTGATCTCTCCAATAAATGCTGAGCTTCTGAAAAAATCAAATGAATCACTGGTAATCACCGGGTATATCGACCAGAGCAGTGAAGAGATCAATGACTCGACGCTCTCTAACCGAAGAGCGACGGCAGTGGCAACCTATATTCAAAATGAAAAAAAGATTCCCGATGACCTCATTGTAATCCGTGGATCAGAATATCATACCTATCACATTCTCACCGTTACCGCCGAAGGCCGTCGCTTGAACCGTCGAGCAGAAATCGTTATTCGCCGTGTTCAGAAAAAAGAGATTCCCCTCATTCTCAATATTGTGGAACTCGCTCATTGCAAACAGAGCAAAGACTCGACCTCCGTTCTTGGTGAAGGTGACACACTTACAACAGGCGACAACGGATTCGCTCGCCTCACCTTGGGAACACGTGCAACAATCGATCTCGATGAAAATTCACAGCTCACCATCGTCAATAAAAAAATTATCATCACAAAAGGGAAAGTACAAATCAATCGCGTGGCAAACGATGAAACGGCACCAATTTTCACCGCTCTAAAAAGCGATATAATTTTCACGGGTAATGGTTCGCTACATATTGAAAATGGGAACACGCTCTTTGTTTCAGTATTCCAAGGAACCGGCGCAGTAAATTCTCCTTTTGGGAAAAAATCAGCATCTGCAATGGAAGGAATAGCAGTGCTTAATGAATCTTCAAAAATTATCCACACAAACCTTCCCACCTCTCCCCTTCCGGCTATTCCCGATACAATTGCTCTAATTCCTGGAACTTCGACACCAATTTCATGGAATCGAAGCGGTGAAAAGTTCAACTACGTGATAAGCTCTTCGCGAAGTTTTTCGGAAAATCTTGCTGAATTCACAACTTCAGATACAACGTTTGCATTCGGCAATGCATCAGGAGTGTGGTATCTTCGTTTTCAAGCTGAAACAGCTCCAGGATTCCGTTCACTCTGGAGTTCGGTTGATTCAATAGTAATTGCAAAAAAAATTCCCTTCGCATTTAACGCCCCTTTCTCGGACACACTTTTTACCGTTTCAGGAACTCGCCCGTTCTCATTTTCGGGGATTTCAGATACAAATATCCAACTGTTTTGTGATACAACAAAAATTATTGCAGAAAAAAATGGCGCCTTTGCCTTCTCAAAGATGCTCAATGACGACTTGAACAAACTTCCGATTATTGCCTTGAATCCCGATGGTTCAAAGGACACAACGACCCTTGAAGTCCTCTACAATGGAGCAGATGAAATCATTGACATGAACGACTCTATTATGGGAAAACCTGCATTCTCAACTTCGAGACACTATACTTTCCGAGGAACTATCCCGAACGCCACTGCTTTAAAAATCAATGGAGTAACAACTCCACTAGATGAAAGCAAAGCGTTTGAAAAGAAATTTAAACTTCCGGGGTATGAAAAAATCCCCGTAGATTTAGAAATCAGTTTTACCAATGGTCATACCAAAACAATAAAGAGAACCGTTGAACGTATAGAGCATGATACGCCGCTCCAAACACTCTTTTTATCTCTCTTAGGAATCGCCTCTGTGGCCGCTCTCTTTGTGTTTGTTGGTATGCAATCAGCACAATAGACCGAAGCTGATTGACAGTTCTTCCACAGAGAGGTATTTTCAATCGAATTAACTCTCTACTGTGGAAGAGGTACGGAACTCAATGAAACATTCAGGAAAAACAGCACTCTTTGTCACTGCACTACTTGCAATCTCCTCGTGTAACCGATTCGATCGAACTTCCCCTCTGGGAGCGGATTTAATCTCTGGACTTGACTCAGGCGCAATAAGCTATGATGGCGCCTATACAACAGAAAATTATCCCCTTGGAACTTCAGATCTCCTAGTCATGACAGACCCTCTCTCAGGTCTTCACCGATATGCAGATTCTATCAGTCACGGTGGACGCATACAAACGGATATGATCATAGGCCAGTTTAGTAATGAACGCTCATTTGGGTATGTCAGTTTTATGCCAAAGTACTTTGAACAGACTGGCTCTCTGGGATCAGTCAAGGATTCAATTGTAACCAACACCCCGGGCCGCTACGTGGATTCACTCCTGAGCAACGGATACGACATGGTGAATACGGCGTTGACATTTACAATAAATGCCAACAGCAACACCGAAGAGTATTACAATCTCCGCCTTTCAACCTGTCCTTATGTGGCAGACTCAACTCGAATTGATACCACCAAACACCACGTTATGCAAAATGTGTTGGTTCCGGGAAATCTTTCCGCGTTCACGGTAGATCTGCCATACGACTACTACAGCAAAAAAACAAATGACCCCGTCTGGTTAAGCTCTGTTTCTGGAATGATCGTTTCACCTCGTGTTGATACAGTGGAAACGATACAAAGAAAATGGAACGCTGGTTTGTACAAAGACGACACTTTGGCTCAAAAAATTGTACCCCATACTGACACGACCTATTTCAAGGAAAGCAAAATACTGAACTACACTATGTTCAGTAAAATTAGCTCGTTTACAAATGATACGACCGCAAAAATTGTATCTGTTGGTGGTGATTCGATACAAACACTTATCGGTTCGAGAACGGTAAGTTCAAATACTGTTATCGATACGGTCATACACAAATGGAAAAACATAGCACTCTCTGACTCTTCGACCGATTATCTCTATGTTACAAAGGCTGACAGCGAGAAGAAAGATACGGTCAGAGAGTACAAAATTGAAAAAGTGGGAATCATTTTTGATTCACTCTATACTATCAATAGAACCGTTACATCATATAATGGCGATACAATCACCCAGAATATGAAACGTAAACTGGAAACTGTTAAGTTCGGTCGTGCATATACTGCAACCAACCACGATTCTTTATCGTATAAAGCACTTGATTCGCTGAATATCATGATAAAAAACATGACTTCAGATAGTTCACTGTTCCACCTCAAAAGTGTAACCCTTCGAATTATTGCGGCGAAAAATGGCATCTATGATACGGTTAATTCGATTTCAATTTCACCAAGCCGAGCGACGATGACCGTTTTTAACACAGCTCCAGCGTCAACAGAACCAGTGATCTCTGGTGGGCTTGAACAGTTTGTTCGCTTGAAAGTAAACACACTTCCGTTCTGGACAATGATGCGTTCTGAACAGTACATGAGTATTGTTCATTCAACAATTCAGATTCCTGTGAATACAACAAAAACGAAAATCCCGTATCGCAATTCGCGTATTAACGTGAAATACTTCCTTCACAGTAAGAGTCAACTCAATGGCGAACTGCTCTTGACTGCTTCTGGAAAAGCGAAGTCAATAGCATTTGATTCATACCAGGACGTACTAAAACTTGATATCACCGATCTTCTGTTAGATCAATGCTATGGGGATACAAATTTAACACCTGATACCTATCTGTATCTCTGGATTGATGGTGCAAGTATGGGCCAGATCGTTCTCGATCAAGCCAAAGATTATCAGTTTACCTACATTGCACAGAATAAAAAGTAATAGGAGTTATTTGTGAATAAAGCAACTGGCATACTTCTCCTCGCTTCAACCGTTATGGTTTCAGCACAGTCACTTATGGGAATGCGCTACCCTGGTGGAGTATCTTCAAGCAAAACCGGATTTTCTTCGCGTATGGGCGGAACAGGCACTGGTTCATCAGAACCGTACCTTCTCATGGCTCACACGCCTTCAAATCTTGGAAATATCAATCAATCGGTGTACACCTTAAAACTGGGCCTTGATTTTACTCGCGTTTCAGAAAATGGAAGCAGTGTCGATTTTGCACGATTGGTGCCTGACCTCGTAGGATTCGCATTCCCTCTGGGCAACGCAGGTACCTTCGGTGTCGGTTTCTCTAAGGAACGCGGAAATGATTACTACTACAAAACACCGGAACGTGATCTCGCGATTAATCCTATTGCGCAAGATACTCTTCGTGGGTGGACAGGATATTCTCGCAAAACGGGAATCACTGTGTGGGAAGCAGGATGGGGACACTCGGCTATCAAGTTACTTCGCCCAGGACTTTCGTACCGCCGTTTTTACTACAGCGTCGAAGATTTCAAATCGACCAAAATGGCTAATTTTGGTGGAACAGGTGACTCAATCGATGTTCGCCAAGCAGGAAATTCCCTTCGCGGAGGAATATCTGGATCGACCAAAAAATTCTCTTACGGGATCACAGCGACCTACAATTTCGAAGGCGATGTTACGGTGAATCGCACGGTAACAGATATTGATACAATAAATACCAAATCAGGGACAAATTATATACCTCATTTGGTAAACAAAGAAACAGATTCGACGTATCAACTTCGCTTGGCACCTGTTGGAGCAATAGGTGTTGCACTTCACCCTTCTGAAAAACTTACCGTTGGCGTTGATGCTTCAATGGAGTTTGGTGAACAAGCTTGGACCAATGGACCAAAAGAAGTTTTCTATACGAACTATCAGAATGCGCTTTCCGTTTCTGCCGGTGCTGAATTTATCCCTGCACCAGAACTGATTGCTCCGCGCTATTTTGAAAAAATCCGCTACAGTGGTGGCGCAAGATTCTCTCAACTCCCTGTTGCTGGTGACTATGAGTTTGCGATCAACACCGGATTGGGACTTCCAGTGGGAACCTCTGGCCTTATCGATCTCGGCTTTGAAGGTGGTATTCGCCGATGTGATGATCTTTCTGATGTGAAAGAAAACTTTTTCAAATTTAGCTTAACTACCAGTGGTGGGAAAGCTTGGAAGAAAAAGCCCGCTCAAGTCTATTAAGCCATCTAATTTTGCCAATTATTTAAATGCCGGAAATCTCCGGCATTTTTTTGTTGCCACTCTCCTTGCGAAGAACGTACAATTCAAACAGTCAAATGTCGTGTTTTCTGCATACAGGGGAGATCTATGTCGATCAAACAATCGCTCAAGAAAAAGCTACTTATCGCATTTTTACTCGTTGGAACATTGCCGTTTGCAATTATTGCATTCGTTGCGTATTTCAATTCAAGCAAAGTGTTGGAACGCGAAGCATTCCAAAAACTAGAAGCAATCCAACAGCTAAAGTCAGAACAGATTCTTTCCTATCTTAAAAATGCAGAAATTGGAATTACTCACTTTGCAGAGAGCCGTGATGTCCATGAACTCTATTCCGAACTCGTCAAATATCATGAAGAAATGAACACACTCCCCACCGGGTCATACGATGTGACAACTCCCCGATATTCAGAAATCTGGAAAGTTCAGGGAAAGCAGATTGTCGATTTCTGTAATAAGAATGGCTACTACGACATTCTTATGATCTGTGCAAAACACAGCCATGTCATGTTCACTGTTGCAAAGGAAGCGGATCTCGGAATCAACCTTCGTCAGGGAAAATTCCAAAACACGAATCTTCAAGAACTCTTGGATATTGTCACTAAAACAGGCAAACCAGCCTTTGTCGATTTCAAACCATACTCACCGAGTCAAGGTGAGGCTACAGCCTTTGTCGGAGCTCCGATTTTCAACGAAAGTGGAACGCTCATGGGAATGATGGCTGTTCAACTCTCGACTAAAAAAATCAATGAAATTATGCAGACTTCGACCGGCCTGGGAAGTTCTGGCGAAACCTATCTCGTTGGATCCGACAATCTCATGAGATCAGATTCGCGACTTGACCCTACCAATCGCACTGTTTCTGCCTCATTCGCGAATCCCGCAAATGGATCAGTAAAAACAACCTCAGTAGATAAAGCAATTGCCGGCGAATCGGGAAAACATTTCATCAAAGATTACAACAACACTCTGGTGCTTTCTGTCTATAGCCCACTAAGAATCTTTGGTTCAACATGGGCATCTATTGCAGAAATCGATCAGTCTGAAGCTCTCAGTTCTTCTCATAATCTTGCCATTGTGATTTTTTCACTCTTCATTCTTGGTATTCTTATCATTGTTGCTGTTGCGTTGATGATTACCCGTTCAATTAGTAATCCTCTTTCGCATATCGCTTTGCAACTATCTTCGGGATCGGAACAAATCGCCAGTGCAGCATCACAATTATCGAATGCAAGTATGTCCTTATCTCAAGGAGCGACTGAACAGGCGTCGAGCCTCGAAGAGATTTCTTCAAGTCTGGAAGAGATATCTTCGATGACGAAAAGCAGCGCTGACAATGCAAAACAGGCAGATTCACTTATGTCTGAAACATCAGTCGCCGTCAATGAGGGGAAAAATGCAATCTCTTCACTCTCAGAAGCAATTCTTGATATTCGTGAGAGTTCTGAACACACGGCGAAAATTGTGAAAGACATTGATGAAATTGCTTTCCAAACAAATCTTCTCGCTCTCAATGCTGCCGTCGAAGCAGCTCGAGCCGGTGAATACGGAAAAGGATTTGCCGTGGTTGCCGAAGAGGTTCGCAATCTTGCTCAACGATCTGCCGAAGCCGCAAAGAGCACCTCGAAATTGATTATCACCGGAAAAGAACGGGCTCAACGTGGCGTACAACTCACCGAATCAACGCGACTCACGATTGAAAATATCGTACAAAGTTCTGAAAAAGTTTCCCTTCTGATCAAAGAGATCACCGCAGCAACTGCCGAGCAGGCAATGGAAATTGAACAGGTAAGTGGAGGCATTCAGTCATTGGATAAAGTTACCCAAAGCAATGCGGTCAATTCCGAAGAGACTGCTGCGGGAAGTGAAGAGCTCTCTTCTCAGGCGGGAATACTGAATGACATGGTACTTCAGCTTAAAGCCATTCTTTCAGGATCTGAACAGGGAACACTCACCAATAAAACAAGCAAACCAGAACCTACAAAACGGCCAATCGTCAAACCTGCAGCGATAGTCAATCGAGTTGTTCCATCGGTAAGAGCGTTACCGTTAAGACAAACTCCACCGGTTCAGCAGATTGCTTCACCAAAGAGTGTGAAAGCACTTCCTGCAAAGCCAAAACCACAAATTGCGAATCCTGTTCGAAATCAAATTGTTCAAAAGGATACTCCGACAAAAAACAGTACAAAGATTCAGAATAAGCCACCAGTACAACACGTGCCAATACCCAAAAAGAGTAGTGCGGGAGCAGATCTGATTCCCTTTGGAGATGAATACGGCGAGTACTAGACGATCCCGGAAAATTGACATTGATAATAACGAGTAGGAAAAAATCCTACTCGTTTTTTATTTGTGGAGATATCTATTTTGGCACCTTCAAAGGAGCATTCATGCGTATACTGCCAATCGTTATCCTTTTTGTGTTCACATCATCGATTATCGCGCGCCCCATGCCGTGGAGATCAAAGGGCGAACTTCTCGCCACGGGATTTGTAACCGACAGCACTGGTTACCGATACAATGTTCTCATTGTGCCAGGATATGCGAAATCGCTGGAGATATTTACCAGCCAATACAAACGTGGAGCCCAGCATCAATTTCACGGATTGAAAACCGTGGGAATTGGTCTGAAAGATATTCCGCACTAACTACTCAGGTGTTAGTGGGGGACAAAAACTCGCTTCAGCACTCGTTC
>DYSA01000422.1 GCA_020726425.1 Fibrobacter succinogenes
AGTATTGAAAGCGGATCAGTATGGTCCGCTTTTTTACTTTACCAATCTAGTGTTTTGTTGTATACTCTTTGAAGTATTCAAAAATGAGGTTAATCATGGCTTTAAAAAAAACAGAGACAAACGAACTACTTGGACAAATACTCCCCGAAATTGTTGCAACAATTGGGTTTGTTAGTGTCGTACTGATTAGTATGATTTGTTTAACTTCTGAAATTTCAGAGTTCCGCTTTCTCTACACTCAGATGGATCTGATAAAAGATGTTTCCCAGGCAAAGAGTGAAATATCCGCAACGATTCGGTCGAACATTTTTGTTTATGTTTTACAGTATCTTCTACTCATACTAATTCCTGTCGGTGCTGGTTTTATGATTCGTCATAGTTGGATCCGAAACAAGAATCGGATGGAACAGCAAAAATTGTTGAACGGAATTATCAAAAAATACTCACTCGAATCAAATCTGTCAGCGGCATTTCCCGAGACATTGACTGCGCTAAAACCATTTGTGGATATTGAAATAGTTCCTTCGATTGAAGCGCTGATGATGCGGGAACACAATACGGTGGCGGAGATTCTCAAGTTTTCAAAAGGAGATTTTGCGCTTCTTAGTCAGAAAGAGAAGGGTGCCGAACCGGTGGAACTCATTCGCAAGGGGATGGAATCTTTGAACTTACGTCTCTGTAGTATTAAGGAAGAGCTGGATCAGTTATCTATGAGTGCGACGGCTCTTCGTGAAAGTAATGGCACACTTCAGTCTACATCGCAGTCATTTATTTCAGAAGAAAAGGTGTTGAGTTCTGTTCTCGCTGAAATTGATACTGCTGCGGAAGAGATATCTTCGGCGATGCAAAATGGTGAGGGGAATATTCAAGACTCAGTGGCTGCAGCGGAACGGGGAATTGAACTTATGGGATCAATGACCGTGGCAATGCATGATATTGCCAAATCGAGTAAAGATGTATCGACGGTACTTTCTGTTATCGAAGATATTGCGTTTCAAACAAACTTGCTTGCTTTGAACGCTGCCGTTGAAGCTGCCCGTGCGGGAATCCACGGTCGCGGATTTGCCGTGGTTGCGGAAGAAGTACGACGCCTTTCTCAAAAAAGTTCCGAAGCTGCTCAACAAACTGCAAAACTTGTGGAACGAGCAATTGAAAATTCTAAACGCGGAGCGGGAATGGTTGGGGATGTTGAGAGTTCGTTTGAAGAGATTCAATACAATATTGAAGAGTTGAGTGGATTGACTCAGTCTGTTCAAGTTGCTCGAAACTCAGTAACAGAGAAGAAAGCGACAATTGATTCCATAGCTACGAAAATTTCGTTGGGATGTGGAATTATAGGACAAAGTCTCATGAGACAGAATGAAACGGTAGATATGATTCAGAATCAGCGGGATTCAATGAGTGCACAGGTCGAAGATTTGGTGCTCGTCGCAGAACAGAGACCTGTCGAGAAAGATCATTCCCCTGTCGAAGCGGTAAATGAGTCCATTAATGATTCAACAGAAACGGGCATTCCCAAAATTTCAGAAGATGTTGCTTCTGAAAAAAATGAGGAAACGCTTGGTGAATCAAAGATTGGCGACTCTGATATTTCAAATACCAAAATTGCGGATGCGGAGATTCTTGATTAGTTGATAATCGAGATATTTGAATTATTCTTAAAACAAAATGGCGATCTAACTTCACAGTTGGATCGCCATTTTTGTAGTTAGAATTTCTGTAACTACACAGGTGCCATTGTTAAAGCAGCAATGTTGTAACCGTATGATATTTAGCCAACTCGTTCCAAGGCTCCAGCCTTGGAATGCTGACCGTGAGGCTCTGCCTCAATTAATCGAGGCGGAGCCTCGCGTCTGCATTCCCAGCGGGACGCTGGGAACGAGTGCTAAATTCATAAAGATTGGTAACAAACACCTGAGTAGTAACGAATTTCTTAGTATACTAATGATTTATGAATTTGAATCTGAAAACTCAGAGATGAAAATCATGGACAGGAAAGCAACGAAAATTGCTGAAGCAATAACGGTGAAACGTCTCTTTTTTGAAGGATCTTTTTCTGAAATTTCTTGCTTTGACACTTCACTATTTCGGTTTGGTGTTGCTGATTGGACGGTATCTTTCACAATCTCTTTTGGTGAGGTTGTTTGAATAGACTCGACTGTTTTTTGTGAAATCATTGTGAGGCGAAGGGTGTCGGAAGCTCCTGATTCAAGAGTAATTGTCGTATCGAGTTGATCATACCCAGCTCTGAGAAGCATTATCGAGTACGTTTCTGGGCGAAGTGGGGTGGCAGTGAAAGGAGTTTTGTCAATTTTTTTACGATTGATAAACAGAAGAGCCGAGTCGGGGGCCGTAATTACCGTTAAAGATGCGGGAGCACGAAGTTCTGCCGATACGGGAATTATTGAATCTGCAATTGCCGTGGCGGTTATTTTTTTCCCGTAATACCCTTTTTTCGTAAAGATTATTGAATGTTCACCAGTCGCCAGACCAATTGCAGTAAGCGGTGTTACGCCATACGTTGAATCATCAATGGAAACAGAAAGAGAATCTGGAGTTCCACGCAGTTCAAATCCTGTTTTTGAAAGATCGACCGGTGATGGAGTTGAGGCTGGTTCCTGCGCAGAGAGTGATCCGATAAGTGCAAGTACCGAGAGAATTCGAAATTTCATACTAGCCGCCGAAGTAAAATTGTGATTTCTAAAACGATTTGATTCGTTCAAAACA
>DYSA01000423.1 GCA_020726425.1 Fibrobacter succinogenes
TCGATTCATCGACTGTAATCAATAAGTGCTACAGCATTGCCCCCGCATCCGCCCAGATATATCCCCCGCATCCACCCAGATCTATCCCCGCATCCGCCCAGAAACCAAAACGGGGTTTACCAAGCAGAAAAATCACAGGATGATTCGATCGATTCATCGAGGCCCGTGAAAAAATCAAATCCCGTAAGTGATTCGATTGAGTCTACTGGTACGGCAAAGGTGGCCAGTGTTTTTTTTGAATTCTGATGGGGGAGGAGAAAGGCGATTGATCGGGAACTATCGGCATTGAGAATGATTTTGTAAAAAGCGCGGGGCACGGAAACGCGGTTTTCGCCGATCTGATCAGTGGGATCCGTGAGAATTGGGCCGGTAATGACAAAAATCGAGTCGTGATTTACCGCGTATTCGCGCACCAGTTCTTCGAGATGTTCCCAGATCACTCGATTAAATTTCTCCTTTTGAGGACTCATGTTGCTCATGAAAAACGATTCCGACATCTCCTGTTCCGAAGATTTGCTGTCCGCTGCGGGCTTGAGATGGCCGCGATCAAATCCCGATCCTTTGTAGTCCAAAAGTTCCGCCGACCCCGAAGGTATGGAAGGATCTTCGCGGAAATCATCATCCCGGGGAACGGTTCCGTGCACTTCGTCCTTGGTGAGCGTGTATGCCACCCAGTAGGGCTGTTCGTGAAGTTCGCTGTAGAGAAGCGAGTATCCTTCGTGATGGGCAAGCGTCGGCGAATCACCCTGTTGGATTCCGGTTCCGTTGTCGATGGCGATCGCTGATTGCGAAACGGGCGCACAGCGGGCAAAGAGAGCAAACAACGAAGTAAGAACGATTTTGATGGCGGAACTTTCCATGGGAGAACCTCTTTCAGGGATAGTTTTTTTGATCTCGTTCCAAGGCTCTGCCTTGGAATGCCGACCGCGAGGCTCAGCCTCGATTCATGGAGGCTGGAGCCTCAAGATGTGCGTGACAGGTTTGGAAACCTGTCACGAAATATTATACTACTGTTCTGATCTCGTTCCAAGGCTCTGCCTTGGAATGCCGACCGCGAGGCTCCGCCTCGATTCATTGAGGCTGGAGCTCTATCTGGGCAATCATTATCGGTTTGGAGAGATCAACTCAGCGAAGGCATTCTGGCGTTGGGATCTTTCATGTTGTGAACCGGTTTGATCTTGGTAATAATCTTTGCGGTCGGTTCAATCGCATACTCGATAACGGCAGAACGTTTGTACACATCCGGCGCCTCGTCGATAGTTCCTTCGCCCACGGAGCTTGAGAATATCCCGGTCATCTGCCCTTTGAATTTTTCAAGGCTGATTTCGGCTCGTGCCTGAGCTCGGCTGAGAACGCGGCCTGCTCCGTGCGGTGCCGAAAAGTTCCAATCGCCGTTCGATTTGCCTTCGCACAGAAGAATTCCATCGCGCATGTTGATCGGAATAACCATCTGTTCACCTTCGTAGGAACGAATCGCTCCTTTGCGGATAATGCAATCTTCGAAATCGATATAGTTGTGCACTGTTTCGATCTCGCGAACCGGTTTTGCTCCGCTGACTTTCACCATAAGTCGCATGATTTCGCGGCGGTTGATAGCTGCGTACATCTGGCAGAAAATCATGTCGAAGAGGTAGCCTTCCGCATCGGTTCCGGTGAGCGCGGCAAAGGATTGCATCTGTTCGTTGAGGTTCTTTTTGATCCGCTGGGTTTCCGCTTTCAGTTCTTGCTTGTTGCCGGTGAAGTTCTCTTTCAGGCGAGCGGTCTGTTCGGCGATCTCATCGCGAATCCGCTTTTCTTCTTTTTTGCTGGCGATCCGCGACCAGAAATCACAGATCCGTTTTCCGAAGTTTCTCGATCCCGAATGAACCGAAAACCAGTAGTCTCCCGACTCATCGATTCCCGTTTCCACAAAGTGATTCCCGCCGCCCACGGTTCCGATTGCACAAAGAGCGCGTTTGTAATTGATTCCGATTTCAACACACTTTGCGCTGAACCATGTTTCGTTGTATTTCGGCGGTTTTATCGAAGTGCCGAACTGTTCGTTGTAGCGAAGGGCGAATTTTTCCGCGAGAACCTGTGTTTCGTGCCACGGAAAGTCGGTTTTGAGATGGATCACTTCGGAGTCGTGCACGTTTTCGCCAAAGGGGATGTTCTTGCGACACTTATAGTCAAGCTGATCAAGTCCAATGGGAAGTTTCGGGCCGATGTTTGCGCAGAGCATGCCGCATCCGATATCGACTCCCACCACGTTGGGAATAATATCGCGGGTCATTGCCATGGTGAATCCGATCACCGATCCGATTCCGGTGTGCGTGTCCGGCATGATCACTACGGGGTTCGTGAAATTCGGGTTGTTCACCACCGCTTCGATCTGTTTCTTGCACGAATCTTCGATCTGGTCGATCATTACTGTTGCTGTGGTGTAAATGCCTTCGATTTCAAACATGGAGCCTCTATCTTTACTAAATATTTCGTTCTAAAATGTTCCGGTGATCGTGATTCCGGTTGCGTGGGAGCGAGGATTGAAATTTGGTTCAATAATGACCGACGATTGTTCACCTCTGGCGAAAATTTCTTTCGTAGAATCCGTTTTTCATTTGCGGAAACTACTCTGTACTTCAGAATCAATAAACTTGGAATAAACACTCGTTACAGGTTTCCAAACCTGTAACGCACTACTTGAGGCTCCAGCCTCACTGTCGTGACGCGAGGCTGGAGCCTCGAAA
>DYSA01000424.1 GCA_020726425.1 Fibrobacter succinogenes
AGAATGAAAGAGTGTTAAACATGTCCATAGTTTCATAATCTAATAATTTCTCGCCAGCTGCGAAATAATCGTAGCTTCCCGAAGAAACAGCGTCAGTACCAAATTCAGTACGAACATCGTAGTTAATACCAGTAATTACAGACCCCTTATCGTCGAAATCAAATGAGCCTTCTGTAAGTACTTCAATTGATCCATCTTTACGAACATACTCTTCAGTATCGAACTTAGCGTACTCGGGAGCTACAAAACCACGTTCAATACTCTGGTTAGCAAGAAGATAAGAGTTAAACGAGAATACATCGGTAAATTCATGTGCAAATTTGAAATATGGAATCATCATTTCCCATGTCAAATCATTAATTCTAGATGTTTCCATCCACCAGAATTCACCCATACCACCCTGTTTACGACTATATATGAACCCCGCACCAAATCCACTTTTGTGGGTATAGTTCATATTAATGTAAGCAGCGTTACGGTCAGACCAATTTTCATACCCTTTAAGAGGATCAAGTTTTTGATCAAATGACGCAACGGTAGTATCTTTCATCTTTGTCGTTGTAGTAATAGTTGTATCAATACCGCTATTTGTTTTGTTCATAGCATAGGTAGTATCTGTCACCACTTGTTTTTGTTTGTTAGTATCTAAATCAAAGGTTTTTCCAATAAAATTACGAGTACCTCTAAACGCTGTTTCTTCACCTTGTGATTCTTTATCAAAGAGAGAGGCAGCTATTCTAAATGTACCATTATCATTCTTAGTTGCAGCAAAACCTTCGAGATGTTTAGACAAATCTTCAGTGCTGATACTCATTTTTCCTTGCGCAATAGTGCCATTTTCAGTAGGAGTCTGTGAAACAACACTGATTACACCGTTAAATGCACCTGTTCCATAAAGGGCAGATCCTGGCCCTTTCAAAAATTCAACTCGTTTTGCACTGAAAAGATTAATTTCTTCTTCAACGGGCACCTTACCAGCACGAAGTTGACGTACTGGAATTCCATCAATCATAAGCAAATGTTTGTTATTATCGTACCCAGCAGTTTTCTGTCCCCGTGTTTCTAATGTAATTTCACCAATTGAACGGAATGGACTAAAACCAGCGGTAATTGAGGCAAGATCACGAATTGTATTATACCCTAAAAGTTTCATATCTTTATCAGAGTACGCTACAATCATACCAGGTGCATCTGAAATCTTTTCCGCTTTCTTTGATGCAACAGTTACTTCCATGTTCAGATCGAACAGTGCTCCGAGGTCGAGATCTTCTTCTTCGTCCTGAGCAAAAGTTGGTACTACAGACATCATACAGGCTGTTGCGATGGTAAGAGCCTTCTTGCGAGAAATTTTAGGGAATTGTGTCATATAGACTCTCCTACTAAATAGATAATAATGTTTACTTGCAGAATAGTGGATCCCCCCGATCCTGCTCGCCTTCCGACATAGCTTACCACTCAGTAAAATTGTGTGCAACTTTTTTTTAAACAGAGCCACATATTCGTGTAAAATTAGGGGATTTCATCATCCAAAAGTCAATGGTCAGAAACTATTTTACGCGTATAAACAGAACTCTTTCCCAAATAAGGATAGACAATGAAACGTTTTGAAGAGCTCTATGCCGAACTAAAACTGAAAATTGAAGCAAATGACCCAAACTCTGGTACGGTAAAAGAGTTTACTAAAGGGAAACATTTCATCGGCAAAAAGATCGTTGAAGAAGCTGCAGAAGTGTGGATGGCCGCAGAATATGAAACCAAAGAAGCGTGCGCCGAAGAGATTTCTCAGCTTTTCTATCATCTTCAGGTTATGATGATTGCCAATGAGATCACTCTCGAAGACGTTTACAACTATCTCTAATTAAGGAAACTACCATGCTTAAAATTGCAATTCCAAATAAAGGCGCCCTTTCTGATCACTCGGTGGCTCTCGTAAAAGAAGCTGGCTATAAATGCAGCCGCAGCGGTCGCGAACTTGTCGTGCGCGATATGACCAATGATATCGAGTTTTTCTACCTTCGTCCGCGGGATATCGCTGTCTATATCAGCAAAGGTATCGTTGATTTGGGAATCACCGGCCGCGATTTGGCCATTGATTCAAGTTCGACCTACGAAGAACTTCTTCAGCTGAATCTGGGAAACAGCCGCTTTTTCTACGCTGTTCCTAAGGATAGCGGTCTCACTCCTGACAAATTTGATGGCAAACGCATTGCAACTTCCTATCCGACTATCGTTCGCAATGATCTGAAAGCTCGCGGTGTAAACGCTGAAGTGATCGAACTTGACGGTGCGGTAGAGATTTCTATCGAACTGGGCGTTGCCGATGCAATCGCCGATGTGGTTGAATCGGGACGCACGCTTGTCGAAGCGGGACTTTGCACAATTGGTGATCCTATTATGACTTCCGAAGCGATTCTTATCTCTCGGACTTCAGCAGCGACAGAAAAAGATCAGGTGAAAACGTTTATCAAACGTCTCAACGGAATTCTTCTCGCTCGTCAGTATGTAGTTGTAGAGTACGACTGTCCAAAATCAGCTCTAGAAGTTGCTACAAAACTTACCCCGGGTATCGAATCTCCAACTATCTCTCCGCTCAACGAAGAGGGCTGGGTTGCAGTAAAAGCGATGGTCAAACAAAAAGGGATCAACGATCTCATCGACCAACTTGCGGATATTGGAGCAAAAGGAATTTTTGTTTCAGAAATCAAAACCTGCCGAATCTAG
>DYSA01000425.1 GCA_020726425.1 Fibrobacter succinogenes
GAGAACTCTAAACGTTTCGATGTAAGTCTGAGATGGGGTGAGCGGACGGATACTTTTACCACGCGATAATGCTCTATTAGATCGCTGAAGATTAATTCCTTCGACTGTTTCTGAGTGGATTTAGCAGAACGGAGTTCTATTTCGGCCTCCTTAATCATTTCTGTCCATTTCCACTCAGCCTGTTTTTTTGTACCAGTAAATGACTGGTCTTCAATTTTTTTAACTTTTCCATTAATCTGTTTTCGTGCAATTATGTGGAATGTACCATCTTCATTACGTTTGATTGCATATTTCGGAATCATATATAGTCCAATCGATACCAAGCATTCACTTGGCAATTAGTTTTATCAAGAAAATGTAGGAATTATTTCGGGGTACCGAAGATGTTGTGTCCAAGAACAATTGACTTTTGAATCGCTGGTAGGTAATAGCGTATGGATTTGCCTATTTTAGTTCTACCTGGAATTTTTCGAGAATGTTCCTCAATTGTTCTCACAGAAACACATAAAAAATCTGCAAGTTTATATTTATCAACGCATTTGTCGGGGAAGTCAGTAATTGCAATCATCACAGACCTCCGTGATTCTTTCTACGGATCTGATAATGGTTACCTTGCGCTTTTCGACTAACTCTTTTATTAACTGAAGATTAGCATGAGGAAGTGGTGCTACTCCTGACAGTTGGCTCGATAGTGTTGAGGCTGGGATCCTCAACTCGTTGGCGACAATTCTGATAGGTAATCCGACGTCAGTTAGCACTGATCGGACAAGTTGTGGATCGTATTGCATATGCAATCCTTTCTGTACATGAGATTCGAACTCATGTATATTACGTTTGATGCCCAATTAGTTTCTGCCGGGAAGCTGGCTAATTGAGCGGTTGATTGTATCACGTTGTGTGGTCAAACAGGGTTTGATCTCATTACAGTTGAGATCGGACTGTCAGGTGCTCCATCAATTTCGAAATTGTCAAAGAACGTTCGGGATCGTTGGAGCATTTTTTCAACACAGCATCGCTACTGTTATTAACGACACTGAAGGAAATATACCATTAGTTTCCATGTGGAAAGTTATTTTTCTTTTGGGAGCGTTTATCATTTGATTTTGAGTTGTAATGTTTGGAAACAAAAATGGATGATTTTGCAAGTAGATTAGCTCTGATGATACGTGTCGTTGAACCTTCGATTGGTGGCAGGATGAGGTTTGCGAATGCCATTTCAGCTTCTGCTGGAATGGTCACTAATTGGTGCCAAGGAAAGAGGCAACCATCTGCTGTATACCAGTTTAGGATACAGGAGCGATACAGTATTTCAATGAAATATCTAAGTACCGGCCTAGGCGAAATGTTCATTTCTCCTAGTTCACCTGAAACTAACGAAATCTCTGAATTACCTCGATTAGATGGAACCAGTAAAGTTTCTTATAAATCTGTTCCATTGTTTACTTGTGAATTTGATTCGGATTCAAAACAGTATGCATTTAAGCCAATGGGAAATGAACGTCATCCACTGAAACGCAAACCTGTGAAAGATGAAATCGGATTTGTTATACCCTATGCGGTTCCACACACATCGTTTAAAAAAGATCATGAAGTAACTTGTGATTTATGTGAAATTGAGGATCTAATCACTGGTGATATTTATGTTTTTGAATGTGAAATTGGTGTTGTTGTTTCACGAGTTTATCGACTTGAAGATGGACGGATTCTTATCGACATCGAAGATGAATTCGACTACGTCCCAACGGATATTTCACGTATATTCCATTTCCTTCCGCCCGGTCAGAACCCTTATCTTGAAGTTGAGTTTACCAAATCAGAAAAGGAAAGTTTTGAACGGAGAGTTCAAGAATTCTTGAAAAAAGAAAAGCAAGCCAAGGTTGCCTACAAAACACTTCAAACCATCATTCTGCTTCCGTTAATGGTCCCCATTACTTCAAACGCGGCCGAACTTGCGAGTGGAAATGGAACTGATTTCAACTGCATAATGATGCTTGGACTAACATTTATACTTTGCTTGATTGGTCACTTTGTTATCAATCCGATGCGTAGATGGTTACGAAATATTCGCAGTGCTGGATTTAGTGAATAACAGCGTTGTGATGAATTTGTATTAAGTGGGAAAACGAATGTTGTACTATCCTACTGCTATTGAACTACCACCAAGTCCTCATCTGCTTCATCACATGAGCAAACTCTTCATTTGATTTCTCCAGATGAACAACTTCTTCAACCGTAATCGATTCTCCGGCAATCAGTTTTTCGCGAAGTCCGGTTGTGGAAAGACGATCTTCCTACTAAAAATCCCTCGGATCCACCGCAACCTCAATCACCTCTTCCGAACCGAGCTTGATCGCACTCAACCGCATACCATACCCGCAACCAGTATCAATGTCGATCCAGTTTTTCCGACGAGTTACCGTTTCGTTAACCGTATGACCGAAAATGTTAATCACTTCGTAAGTTCGCCACTCGCGTTCCCATGTATAGCCCCAACCGATTTCATCACCAACGCGATTCTTTATCAATCCGGTGTTCACCAGATCAGAGTTATCATGGCGGCGTTTGTAGTATGGAAGTCCAAACCCGTGAGTAATAAAGTAATCATCGATTTCGATCCATCGTGGAAGTTCACGAATCCATGCCAGATGCTTTGCCAAAGTTACCGGATCATTCCGGTAACTTTGGACAGTCGGTTGCCCACCGTACGATCGTCCCGTTG
>DYSA01000426.1 GCA_020726425.1 Fibrobacter succinogenes
GGGGTGCCCATTTCTACTTGGGGTTGAACAAAATAAACTGCCGTGCTTAATCGGTTCTTGGTCCCGAAGTCACTACGGAACGAATTATATTAGTGCCAATTAACTGGAATTTTGCCGTTATACTGTAACAGGAGAAATAAATGGCTATTTTCTTTACATCTGAAAGCGTTTCTCAGGGACATCCTGACAAAGTAGCTGACCAGATTTCCGATGCGGTTCTTGATGCAATGCTTGCTCAAGACCCTGAATCACGCGTTGCCTGCGAAACTATGGTAACGACTGGTCTTTGCGTAATTGCTGGTGAAATCACGACAAAAGCAATTGTTGATATTCAAGAGATTGCCCGTAAAACTATCGCGGAAATCGGTTATACAGACCCAATGATCGGCTTCGACGCTGACTGTTGTGCTGTTATGGTGACACTGGACAAACAGTCACCTGATATTTCTCAGGGTGTTACTGAAGGCGCTGGCCTTCACAAAGAACAGGGTGCTGGCGACCAGGGAATCATGTTTGGATACGCTTGTGACGAAACTCCTGAGCTTATGCCTCTCTCGATTCACCTTTCTCACCGCCTTATGGAAGAAGTTACTCGTCTTCGCGAAGAGGGTATCCTTACTTACCTTCGTCCTGACTCAAAATCTCAGGTTACTGTTGAGTATGAAGATGACTTCCACACGATCAAACGTGTTGACGCTGTTGTGATTTCTACTCAACATACTGAAGAAGTTGAACATGCGACTATCGAAAAAGATATGATCGAACGGGTAATTAAAAATGTTATTCCGGCGAAATATCTCGATGCGAATACAAAATACCATATCAACCCAACTGGTCGTTTCGTAATTGGCGGACCAAAAGGTGACTGTGGACTCACGGGCCGTAAGATTATCGTTGACACCTATGGTGGTCACGGTGCTCACGGTGGTGGCGCATTCTCTGGAAAAGATCCTTCGAAAGTTGACCGTTCAGCGGCGTATGCTGCTCGTTGGGTAGCGAAAAACGTTGTTGCTGCGGGCCTTGCACCAAAATGTAAAGTTCAGCTTGCCTACGCGATTGGTGTTCCAGAACCGATTTCAATCAACATTGATACCTACGGAACGGGCAAAATTGCTGACCGTGCTATCGAAGTAGCGGTTGCAAAAGTGTTTGATCTTCGCCCTGCAGGGATTATCAAATCGCTCGATCTCAAACGTCCGATCTACCGCGAAACTGCTCGCAACGGACACTTTGGTCGTGAGTTCCCAGATTTCACTTGGGAAAAAGTAAACAAAGTTGAAGAGCTCAAGGCTGCTGCCGGACTCTAATTTTTTGGTACTGACGATATAAGGGCTTTCATTGTAATGATGAGAGCCCTTTTTGTTTTCCATAAAACTATTTTGGGCCATGAAAAAAAATGAAATACCCTCTCCTGATACTATCGCTGCAGAAGGATTTTGTCACTCCTGTGGCAAAGTGCATTCTATTTCAATGGGAACTGCCATTGATCACTGTCTTGCCATGATGGAGAGACTTGGCGAAACACGGCGGATCGATTATGATGTTCCCTGTGATCTGGCGAATCCTCTCTGCTCTACGGATATTCTCTATTCGCGGTTGGGGCAGATGTTTGGAGTACTGGTTTGTGAAAATCAAGCCGGGGAAGAGGTTGTGCTCAAGGCTTTTTCGTATAAGCACGGAAATCTCTGGAGAGTCGATGGGTGGGTTCCCACACTGGCAGATCCGGATATCTACGATGCCACGGTTGAGTTTGGCAATTCACTGATTCATCCTTTAACACACAAAATCAACGCAATGGAGAAAAATAATCCCGCCCGTGAACCACTGATTGAAGAGCGAAAGTTGCATTCCCACCGGATCATGGATGATCTCTACAATCTCTACCACGTTCAGAATTTTCGGGGAGAACAGCACCTTCTTCACGAAGTATTTCATTCAAAACAGCCGAAAATGCCTATGGGAACCGGCGACTGTTGCGCCCCGAAACTCCTGAATCACGCCGCTCGCTTGGGGCTCAAGCCGATATCTATGGCGGAGTTCTACTGGGGAAAATCCAGCCACGACGGCCTGCGCAACGAAGGTGTTTTTTATCCCGCCTGCGAACGGCGATGCCAACCAATTCTCGGTTTTATGTTGTGCGGTATCGAGTAGCTTTCTATTGCGGTGAAGGGGAACTCTCTTTTCTGACGAGCATCAGTTTCATCTCCACTTTATTTCCCTCTTCGTAGAACAGTTCATCGATGGGGACGTTGAAAATCTGTGCAAGTTTCCATGCGATATCCAGTGGTGGAATAGCGACTCCATCTTCGAGCATAGATATGTTTTTAGTACTTCGGTTGATTATCGCTCCGAGATCCGTGCGCGACATTCCGTGTATACGGCGGTGTAGGCGAATGTAGTTTTTCAAAATAATGCCAGAATCTCGTTTCATATTTTCTCCATTTGATTGAGTTACGAATTAAAAATATTGAATGTTTGCATGAGATAGGAGGGGTAAGTGGAAAATATTTTCCGTTTTTGATAGTAAATATTCTCTTTTTTGGTAAAATTTTTTTGTATATGGTAAAAATTCTCACAATAGTGCCATAAGTTTTTCTTTTAAAAGAAAATTTTTACTGTTATTGACACGTTACTACTCAGGTACCACGAAAAAACTTTTTGTTTTGTAAGTGATTGATATCCCCTCAACTCGTTCCGAGGCTCCGGCCTTG
>DYSA01000427.1 GCA_020726425.1 Fibrobacter succinogenes
GGGAACGAGTGCTGAAGCGAGTTTTTGTCCCCCGCTAACACCTGAGTAGTTACAATATTCTGATCTTTTCAAAGAAAAGAGCCGTGTTGCAACTTGCGACACGGCTCTTTTTGAAGTAACTGACCTGAGTTATAAGCGACTATTTGTCTATTTCGTCTTCCATTCCAGGAAGGTATGCTGTACATCGGTTGCGGCCATTTTTCTTCGATTGATACATCGCTGAGTCGGCAGATCGAATCAGTTGTTCCTGGGTTATTGCTGAGTCACCTCTTGTGGCACTTCCGATACTAACGGTCACAGAAAGGACACCGCGTTCAGTAGGAATAGGTGTCTGTTCAATAGTATGGCGAATCCGTTCTGCCATGAGAAGAGAGTTCTCTTCATCGGTTTCCGGAAGGACTACGACAAACTCTTCACCGCCGTATCGAGCTGCAAGGTCGGTAGATCGAACGCTTTGTGTCAAAGCTTTGGCGATAACTTTCAGTACTAGGTCGCCAATTTGATGGCCATAGGTGTCGTTAAAGCTTTTAAATTTGTCAATATCCATTAACAGAAGCGAGAGAGGGCGTTTGTAGCGTTCACTTTGAAGAACTGCTTGGTGAAGATTGTCTTGGAAATGACGATGGTTACAGAGTCCAGTAAGACCATCTGTCGTAGCCTGAACTTCCATCTGCTGATAGAGATATGCTTTTTCATAGGCGGAAGCAGCGTTGCGAATGATCGTACTAATGGTATGTCGCAGTTCAGTAGTGAAATATCCTTTGCGATTGCTTTCAACAACGGTAACCACTTGGTAATCAGCGGTTGTTTCACCAAATGGAACGATCATAATCGAAGAAATATTCGGGTTGAGATTTTCGCCAGTAACATACAGAGCTGCACGTTGGCGAATTTGACGGAAATCTGATACAAATTCCACTTTGTTGCACGTTACCGAAGAATGGAAAATTGCACCGCGCGTAGTGGTGAAAGTGTATCCAACAGCGATTTCATTTGTGTCGCCTTGAACAGCAAGTACTTTACAAGTGTTCGACTCTTCGTGCCAAGCAATTGTTGTGACACGAGATATGTCTTCGATTTCTCTGATGTATGAAATGAGACTTTCTAGGACATTTCCCATTTTTTGATGGGCTTGAGTAAATTTGAGAGTACTTTTATAGAACATCGCAAATCGGTCAGCGAGCTGTTGTTGCTTCTTACGCATCAGCACGTTAATAATCAATTCTCCCGCGATTCTGGCAAATCTGCCAAGGCGATCCACGTGTTCGTCGCGATAGGCAAGTTTGTCCATGCTATCCATTGCCAGTGCCCCAAGAAGGCCGTGATCGCGAGAGATAATGGGTACGACAAGAAGTGATGCGATCATTACATTCCCCGTGTAATATCCAAGATCACGATTGTACAAGGTGAGATCGCCGGAACGAAATAGTTTTGGATCATCGGCAAGTTCGCCAATAACACCATTCCCTGCTCCTCCGGGAATTTTTATGTTTCTACTGATCATTCCACTTCGCGATTTAGCGGACGTGAGAATAAATATGTTTTTGGTTTTGTCGTAAACAAATGCGGCGGCGGTGTGTGGATTGTACATCTTATCAATAAAGTAGATTAGATTATCAAGTTCTTTACCGGTTGATATCATAGAATCGGTAAGAATATTTGAGTCCTCATCATTCGCTGTTGGATTCACCGCAGTTTCCGGTTTCCGTTCTTGGCTTTCCACAACAGAAAAACGTTGTTTCATGAGTTCTTCTTTGAGAAGTTCTACATATTCGTTTTCCATATTTCGCGTCCGAACAAAGCTGAAAAGGAAAATAAGCGTTGCAGGCAAGGAGAGAAATGCCATCTCTTGTATCGTTGAAACGGTTTCTGTTTCTCCATCAATCTTTTGGAAATACGCCCAGATAAATGAAAGAACAACCGCAGGGATAAATCGTTTCCAATTTCCCGTGATTGCAAAAAGCCCCATGAATCCTGCGAAATAGAGTGTCTCTGAGAAATGTGATTCTAAAATTTGGGGAACTTCACCTCCCGACACGGCGACGAGAGTGAAGAGAGCCGTGATCATGAGTGTGCGAGGCGACTGAAGGAAACGAGAGAATTTACTCTGAATAAGTATAAATATGGTGGCGAGAATGATCTCTGCGATGAAAAATTTCAGACCCGCTGAAGTGGAAGGAAAAAAGAGGGAATCTGTAGCCCCTGCAGCAATTGCAACAAAAAGGACTCCGTAAAGAGCTAGTTCTAAAATTTCAATGAATCGTTGTACTCGTTTTGTCATTAACTCTTACCAGTATCGTATAGATGTAACTAATTGCAACGTAGTTTGTTGAGTGCGAAAAGTGTCTGGCTTGTGTGTATGCACGAAGTACGCGCAAGCACAATTATATATTACTGTTGCAAAATTTCAACTCATTTTTTATTGAAAATGCAATGATTACAATGAGATAAGAGCCCTTAAATGCATTGTGAGGCCACTTGAGTTTTCTCTTTTTTGGTGCGCGTGGACACGAAAATAATCTGGTTGAAAACCCCGCATACCTCTTTTCCAAAAATGAACCCGATTCCCCAGATAGAGCAGGAACTCAATTCGGCGTGAGACCAAAAATCCTCAAGCTAAAATCCTCAAGCTAAAATCCTCAAGCTAAAAGCCTCAAGCTAAAAGCCTCAAGCTAAAATCCTCAAGCTAAAAGCCTCAAGC
>DYSA01000428.1 GCA_020726425.1 Fibrobacter succinogenes
CTCTCCTTTTACTTTTCAATAAAAGAAGATCCACCTTTTTAGGGGTGGATCTGTATCAAATAATCGAAAACGATATTGAGTCTGAACTAGGCTCGCCCGTACAGTTTCGTGAGCCTGCCCAATTCAGCCATTTTGGTAGCATCGATCATTTCAGGAGTAAACCTCCACGCCCAGTTTCCATCGGCTATTCCCGGAACATTGAATCGACACGTACCGTCAAGGTGAAGAACATCAACCAAAGGAATGATTGACAGAGCACTCACCGAAGCGAGAACTTCGCGAATGCATTTAGCGGGAATCTCTTCGGCTGTACAGTCAAAGAAGTTCATCACGTTAGCGAGAGTGTGAACATCGAGAGTATCTCTCCAGCCAACGGTTGTATCATTGTCATGAGTTCCTGTATACATAACCGAATGACGACTGCAGTTAAATGGAAGATACCAGTTTTCCGGATTTCCATCAAATGCAAATTGAAGAACTTTCATTCCCGGAAGGTTTTCGCCCAATCTGAGTTTGACCACTTCATCGGTGATTATCCCCAAATCTTCCGCGATGAGATTGCACTCGCCAAGTTGTTCTTTGAGAGCAGTGAAAAATGCTTTGTCTGGCCCCTTGACCCATTCGCCAACCTTCGCCGTTAGTGAATCGCCGGGAATCGCCCAGAATGCTTCGAAGGCACGGAAATGGTCGATTCGAACGATGTCGCAATAATAGAACGTGCGACGCATCCGTTCAATCCACCATTGATAGTTGTGTTTCGCAAGGAAATCCCATCGGAATAGGGGATTGCCCCAAAGTTGTCCATCTTCTGAGAAGTAATCAGGTGGAACACCACCAACGCGAAGTCGAACACCTTCTGCATCGAGTTCAAACACTTCTTGATTTGCCCAAACATCGCAACTGTCGTAGGCTACATAGAAAGGAATATCACCGAATATTTTAACCCCTTTTGCATGGGCATACTGTTTCATATCGAACCATTGAGAGTGATACATGAACTGCACAAATTTGTGATAACGAATCTCTTCGCTATGAGTTGTCGACCAACTTGCCAGTGTCTGGGGATCGCTTGTACGATATGCGTGATCCCATTCGATCCATTTTTTTCCACCAAATGCTACGGTGAGTGACATAAACAGAGCCCAATCTTCGACCCAAAATTTTTCACGTTCAAGAAACTCGTGATATTCCACAGTTTCAACAAATTTGGTGAAAGCGATACGAAGGATTTTCTCTTTTGCCAGTTCAACCTTGTGGAACTCTACCGTGCTTGCATTTAAAATAGGGTAATCAATAAGGTCATTTTCATTGAGATAGCCCCAGTCACGAAGCAACTGTGGTGAAATAAGTAGGGGATTTCCCGCAAAAGCTGAAAGGCTCATGTAAGGGGAATATCCATAACCTGTTGGCCCAATTGGACAGATCTGCCACACCTTTTGATGCGATGCCGCAAGGTGATCTATCCACTGCTTTGAACCATTTCCAAGATCTCCAATTCCATATTCTGAAGGAAGGGATGTGATGTGCAGAAAAAGACCGGATTCGCGTTTCATGCTGTTCCTTTTCCGTAAATGTTTCTATAACAATTTGATATAAAAATAGTTACTGTTTACAAGAATGAATCAATAATATCGGAAAAAACAGTGATTTCTTCCTCAGATGTTTCTCTTCTCGGAGATAAACGTATCGAATTTTCACGATATGTAGCGATAACACCTTTTGACATAATGGTATCGAAGATCATTTTAATGTCAATTGTATCATGAGTGAACACAATTATGCCACTCTGTTTTTCACTTTTTTTGCTCCCTAAAATCCTGAAATTACGCGTTTCAAGATTTTGCCGAAGTTGATCTGCGCAAGAGAGTACTTTTTTGCTCGAGTCTGCATTGCACTCCGAAAGTGCATGGAGAAGCCCATAGAACGCAAGGAAATTCATAGTCCCCGATTCAAATCGATGGCCATCAGGTTGAAATTCAAGTTTAATTTCGGAAACATTGTGAGGATTTGTCACGCTGAATGCACCGGTGAATACTGGGGTCAGTTTTGGAATAAGAGAAGGAGTGACAGAAAGAATTCCTATACCCGGAGGTGCTTGAATCCATTTTTGACTTCCTGCCACCATGAAATCAATTCCCCAAATTTCTTGTGAAAGTTCGAAAACCCCGGCACTTTGGATTACGTCGGCAAGAGTTAATATGTTTCGCGATCGACACTGGTGGGCGATATCTGCAATATCACAGCGATAGCCTGTTTTGAACTGCACGTGACTGAAAGCGATTAGTTTGGTCTTTGCAGAAAGATATGGCTTGAAATCTTCCCACTCCAGACCACCTTCAGGATTTGGAATTGCAGGGATCACAACCACACCTTTTCGTTCTAGATTGAGCCATGGGTATTGATTCGCCGGATATTCACATGAAGGAACGATGATTTCGTCGCCGTGTTTCCAGTCGAGTCCTTCGGCAACAGCACTAATTGCCGATGATGTGTTTTGAAGGAATCCGATTGATTCTGGCCCTGCGGCACCAAAGAGTCGTGCCACAGATCGTCGGCACTTTTCCATGGTAATAACCCAGTCGTTGATATCTGGTGATCCGGAAGAGAGTGCAATTACCGCTTCGCTCATTGATTTCGCCGTGGCAGTAGAAATAGTCGAAATTGCAGCGGTATTAAAAAATATTGTTTTCATAAAGACCTT
>DYSA01000429.1 GCA_020726425.1 Fibrobacter succinogenes
AATCGGGAAAAAATATGGAAAAACGATGCAGTTTGAACCAACCGAAACGTACCTCGTGACTCTGGAAAAAAGTCGTGAAATTGTGTAAGAACGCAATCTCAACCTCAATCCCGACGAAGCACGGGTGAACAAAATTGTGGGACTACTGACAACGGCTCACAGCAAGTTCGGAACCTATTCATGCCCGTGCAAAGACGACCATCCAATCTGCCCGTGCGATTCGCTGGACTCGGAAATTGCTCAAGATGGCCACTGTCGGTGCCGGTTGTTTTACAAATCATGAAATGGTAACCCCTTTTCATCCCATTCTCACACGAACAAAAAATGCATTTGTTAGCGATCAACATACGAATTTGTCGTTGACAAATAGCCCCCCTTAAATGGATAATCAATGCAGAAACTATTTAGAGGGGTCATTTATGAGTATCAACTGGCAATCAATTAAGATTAAGTACGGAGTCACGATTATTGGCGTGGCAGTAACGCTCAACGTGGTGGCGGCACTGTTCACAATGAACAATTTGACAAACCGCCGACTCGCCGAATCTGAACGAGATCTCACCACCGAATCGGAAAAATTTCTGGCGGGAATCGAAAGTGCTTCTAAGCAGGCCCTGCGTGAAGCAACTCTCTTTGCATCCCTTCCCGAAGCACCGGTTGCATTGAATGCCTATTATCAAACGAAAGATTTAGAAAACTCGATAAAACCTCTGCATAAAGCAGTTCAGCAATTTGCCACGGCCTATAAACAAAATGGTGATACGGCGATTCAGATTCATTACCACACCAAAGATGTAAAATCATTTTATCGTTCTTGGACAAAAAAACGCGGTGATGATCTCTCTTCATTCCGACACACCATTCCTAAAGTAGTGAAAGATAAAAAGGCTGTTTGGGGAATCGAAGTGGGAAATGCAGGGTTGGTATTCCGTGGAATTGCGCCAATCTTTGGAAATCAAGGAATCTGCGTAGGAACCGTAGAACTCATGCAATCAATGGATAGCCTCTATCGCAAATATGATAGCACTGATGTCTCAATGGCATTTTTTATGGACACGTCACTGCTAAAAATAACAACTAAAATGTATTGGACTAATGTCGACGCCAAATCATCTCGCTTTAATGGCGGAATATTCGTCAGCAAATCTACTAAGTTTGATTTATCCATTTTATCAAAGCTCAAAGTAAAATCACAGGATAGTATACAATTTGTTCATTTAGATACTGTTTCACTTTCAATTGTTCCCGTTCGAGATATCATGGGAACGATCGTGGGCGAAGCCGTATTTGCGTATAATACCGCTTCCATGCAAGCGGAGGATACCCATTTTCTCAAAATATTGTTACTGATTCAATTTGCTCTAATTTCTATCATTATTGTTGTTGTGGGAATTGTATTTGCACGATTAATTGCCATGACCACTAGTGTGCTTGCACTCTCTGAATCCGTTTCTCATGGCGATCTTCGTCAGCGGTTGACGGTAACCAATGACAGAGATGAACTTGGTCGTCTTATGATTGCGATAAATGCGATAGCGAAATCCTTTACAAATCTCGTCCACCAATTCCTTGAAAGTTCTTCCGTAATCAACAACTCAGCAGGAGCTTCCGCTGATCATGCATCGGCCATGGCCGCTGTCTCGGAAGAACTTTCTGCTCAGGTTCAAGAAGCGAGGAGATTGGCACAACTCTTAAAAGAAGAGATGGATCGAGTTGAACGATCTGCGGGCTCTTTGACAGAAAATGCTAATACACTCGATTCAACAAACCATCAAATTCTCAACCACATGACATCAAGTATGCACAACCTTCAGGAAAGTGTTTCCCAAATTGAACATGTTGTTCAAGCATCGGTCGAACTCGCCATTTCCGCAAACGAAGTGAGTCTCAAGGCCGAAGAGAACAAAGGAATTAGTGAGAAGGTGGTGGTTTCGGTTCAGGAAGCAGCTACAGAAATTTCTCAATTAAGAGTAAGTGCTTCGAATATTACCGAAGTTATCACTCTTATCCGGGAAATCGCGGAACAGACAAAACTACTCGCACTGAATGCTACAATCGAAGCAGCTCGTGCCGGTGAAGCGGGTAAAGGGTTTGCTGTTGTCGCGAATGAAGTCAAACAGTTAGCCAATCAAACCAACGATGCAACAAATCGAATCAACGAAACATTGGTTCAGATGATCAATGCAACTGACTCATCGGTTCAAAAAGTGTCTGCGATTAATCAATCGATGTCTGAACTTGAAATGAGTAATTCTACCGTTGCTGCAGCGGTTGAAGAACAGGGGGTCATTCTAAAAAACAATAGTGTGAATCTTTCTAATGCCATGGGAACACTCTCTTCTACGCTTTCCACACTGACCGAAGGCATTTCTCAGGTAAATAGTTCAACCAGTAATTTCAGTGATATTAAAAAAGAAATCACATCAATTTCTATCATTATTTCTGAAACACGAAATGAATCGCTTCAAATTGCTGACTCGATGACACAACTGCTCAGTGTCGCCGAAAGCACCAGCACAACGGCGATTCAGGTCAATCGAAGTGCGGAAGATTTGAAGCATCTTTCTGAGACAATTACCAAAGAGTTGGCTTTGTATCAAGTCGACTAAACTGCCAAAGGTTGAGATATAAAATTCATTTGTAACTACTCTGGTGTTAGTGGGGGACAAAAACTCGCTTCAGCACTCGTTCCCAG
>DYSA01000430.1 GCA_020726425.1 Fibrobacter succinogenes
CGGCTCCGGCTTCTTTCAACCGGACGGATTTCCTGCTTTGCAGGGCAAACGAAAAAGGGAGCCGTGAAGCTCCCTCGTTGTTAATAATCATCATCTGCCCAGTACTTCACAGCCTCAATGGCCAGACCTGCAACGGCAATAATGATAGGAATTGGATTGCTCATGGTGAGCCTCCTTGTTTGGGTTTATAGAAACACGCCGTGTCGATACAGGCGTTGGAGATCTTCTTGCTGGGGGTAATATTGAGATTTCATCGCTTGAGCTCCCCGATCAGTGAAGAGGCTTCTGTAGCTGTCAGCTCTTCAAGCCGGTTCTTACCGAATCGTTGAGCCAAGGCTGGAATAGCAGCGTTCGTCATGCCTCGTGCTTTGGCAGCTCCAAAGATGCAGCGGACCTGCTTCTCTGAACACTGATGGCCGTTGTTGACGTTTCGAGAGAACTGTTGAGGTGGATCGAATTGAACCGGCGGGGCTTGGTTGTTAAGAAGGTTATCAACGGATACGCCTTTTTGCTGATCGACGATCTTGCGACAAAGCTGGAACAAACGATTTGATGCCTGTTCAACTTCAGCAGTCGTACCGTTGATCATGGCATCCATTTCAAGGTTGATAGAAAATTGTTGGGAGTTATAGTTCTCGCTGACTTTATCGCTATAGCCTGCGGAGATGCGGACAGTTTGTGCCATGGGTGGCTCCTATGTTAGGGATTAAGTTCCTTTACATATGAGTTATACCAGAAAAGGGGTGGGAATAACAGTGATACGTGAGTGCCGAAGTTAGTTTGAATTATTTTTTAGTCGTTACAAAAAATGGGTTATACTGCACGACGATTTAAAGTAATTACAGTGTTAAAATTGCCAAGTCCCCAAGCAAAGTCCCCAACTTGGCTGAGATCCCGCTCCAGTACTAAGAACCGATCGGATTCAAAATCCGCCGTTAGCGATAACGTATCGGTTCGAGTCCGATCTTCGGTACCATAAAAATCAAGGAGTTAGGTTGAAAAATCTGACTCCTTTTTTTATACCCAAAAGTACCGAAATACGCCTGAATACGCGGGGTTTCCGATCATTTGGTATACGCATTGGTACACTTGAAAACGTAGTAATCTCACTTATTGCTCTGGAGCGAAATAAATCGCCCTTGCAATATGGGCCATGAGCTTGTCGAACCGCCTATATCCACGGATCCTTCGACACGCTCGGGAACCGAATGTGTCCATTTAATTCACACCGCATCAATAATAAGAATCACCGGTCGGATTCTCACGAGAATTATTCCTAAAACTCCTTGATTCGCAACTGATCCACCAGTTCCGATTTTTTGTCGAAAAAACTGTTGGCATCGTCGTAGAGTTTTTCAAGAGAACGGCAGTGCATCATTTTAGTGTAGAGCGAATGGCCAAACTTGAAATTCTGACTGTAATAGGAAGTGAACAGTTTTACTCTTCCCACCGCTTTTGTAGGAATAAACTCTTCACAGATATAGCCAAATAGCCGATTCCACACTTCTTGATAGTCGATCGCCGATTCATCAAAAGAAGGATCGCTCATTTGGCGAAAAATCCAAGGGCGACACACCGCTGCCCGACCGATCATCGCCCCGCTCAGTGAATCGAACTCCGGCTTGTTCAACTGATCGGGCCGCGATATATTCCCATTTCCAATAAGAGGAATGGCGCTCACGTCAGAAATCCTGTTGAACCAGTCGTAATAGGGGCCGCGGCGCAGTTGATCTTCCATAAAACGCGGGTGAAGGGTCATCCATGCGAGATCAAACTTTCCAAAGAGATCGATCATGCGGAAAAAATGTTTCTCCTGCCCCGCATCTTCGCGAGACCCGAGACGAAATTTCACCGACAGTGGCCCTTTCCAGAGCGCGCGAATCCTCGTGAGAATTGATTCGACATCTTCATAGTAGAGGAACAGGAGCGCTCCGGTTTTTTTCACTTTTGCCGATGGTGCGGGACATCCGAGATTGAGATCAATGGCAAAGGGATTCGCTTTGGAAATCAGGCGATTCAATATGAGTTCAATGGGATCTTCGTTGCTGATCTGCAACTGATAGACAACACTCCCCTCCTCTTCGCGGCGACGGGTGTAGGTCGAAGTTTCGAACTGATCGCTGAGCAATCCTTTCCCGTGAAGCATTTCACTATAGAGTGCCGAATATCCGCCAAAATCAGAAAGAAGTCTTCGAAAGGGCGAATGAGTCAAACTGGCCAAGGGGGCAAGAAAAAGTGCCGGTCGGTTTTCATGGAACAGGGGGAAGGATTTCACAGGTTCTCCGTTCAAAGTTACCGTGCGCAATTTTGAACGGGGGAAATATAGTACTCCGCGGGGCAAACTGAGCCCTATTCCCTACCATTTAAATCTCAAAAACCGTGAAATGATTCACATTTTCTCATCTCTGCTCAGCGCCATTCCCGGCTTCAAAAGTATTCAATATCTCGTGGAATAATTGACGATAATTCCCCCCGAAAGATGCTGTTTAAACTGAGTGAATTATTGAATTGACACCCATGTAAATCCTCGCTATTATTACATAGTATCAACCATTATAAAAAAGCAAAACTTTTTTTACAGTTACCAATTTAGTTACTACTCAGGTACCACGAAAAAACCTTTTGTTTTGTAAGTGATGAGTCCCCTCTAAAAACCCACACACCCGCCTGAACCAATTTCCGGCATGGTAT
>DYSA01000431.1 GCA_020726425.1 Fibrobacter succinogenes
AATGGTGCCGGATGATTTTGTAATGGTGCCGGATGATTTTGTAATGGTGCCGGATCGGTTTTCTCCATCAATAATCGGATTGTCGCCCGATTCGCCATCAATAATCGGGTTCTCGTCAGAAATCGGGTTGGCACCCGATTCTATAATAGGGTTGGCTTCCGGCCTGAAAACGAAAATATCGCCATCTTTCCATGATTTTCGTCCATGGGCGACCCGATTTCAGACCACGGAGAATCCGTGGAGAACGCGGTTCTTTTTAATTTGCTTGCAATGCACATCATTTGTGGGTAGAGTGGGAGTGTCATAAAATATTCACGGAGGTTTTCTTATGGGATATCGAATACTCCTTCTCTTGTCATTGACGATTGCACTTTTTGGAAAACAAAACGTGGCGGTCTATGATCTAAAAGGCTACAAAATTTCAAACGATCAAATGGCTCTGTTTTCTGATCGAATCCGCACAGAACTGACCGTTACCAAAGCATACAATGTTATGGAACGATCGGAAATGGATGCAATCCTTAAAGAGATGACCTTTCAACAAAGCGGTATGTGCGATGAAACATCCTGCCTTGTGGAAGTCGGTAAAATGCTCACGGTCGATCGCGTTATTTCCGGATCAATAGGTCTGGTAAGCATCAACTTTTATTCAATCACACTCCGAGTTATCAACGTACAAACAGGTGAAATAGTTGTCGCATCAGCTTCGGATTATGAAGGAGATGCAAAAGGACTTATTTCAACAGGTATTCGCGATGCCGTTCGCAAACTCGCCATTGCTTCCGGTTTGACCATTGCAACGAATGATGGATCGGGAAAATACGCGGATCTCTATATCTCTGCGGACAAAGATAGTGCGATAATCGAAATCGACGGCGTGGTAATGCATCAAAAAACACCGGCCTTGTTTTCAAATATTGAATCGGGAAACCACCAGATTATCGTGCGCAGGGGGAATCTGTTTGGTAAGGTAAACATCACCTTACGACCAAATGATTTATTGAAAAAACATATCGAACTGCATCCGGGTAAAGGTGATCTTGCAATCTACTCAGAACCTACCGGGGCTACAATACACATCGATGGAAAAGTTCTTGGTTCGACACCGGAAAAAATCACACAACTTGAAGCAGGGTATCACCGAGTTACTCTCACCCATGAAGGATTTCAAACTTATGATTCATCGATTGCGATCAATAGTAATTCTGTGGTGAAATTGGTTGCCACTCTTTCAAAAATCGGCTGGGTTCGCATCAATGCTTCGGTCCCCGGAGCCATACTCGTTGATGGGTTCCCCAAGAAAACAGATCACTACAACAGAGTGCTGCTCACCCCGGGTAAAAAAGTTATCTCCTACGAAACAGACCTCTACTTCTTGTGGAGTGATACCGTACTGGTGGAACCGGGAAAAGAGACACAATTCACGCCACTATTGTTAAAACGGTATGGAGCATTGACCATTGAAGCAACCCCACAACAGACAAACCTCAGCATATCTGCAAGTAATGGAAAGGTCTTTTCAAACAAGCTCCCCTATAGGAATAATCACGAGGTGCCCGGCACAACGCATATCAAATTATTTGCAGAAAATTACGACACCTTTGATACTACGATAACTGTGGAAGCGGGCAAGGAGATACAGCTCAACAAGCAACTTCGGTACTCTTTGGCCTACCTTTCAGTTCAGAACAAAACCGACTCAACTCCCGCTTCAATCTATCTCAACGATCGCGAAATTGGCAAAACTCCTTGGCAGGGATCAATCGAACCGGGAGATGTAGTGCTCAAAATTGTAAAAGATTCAACCTGTACTCCAATCGTTCACCTCTTAACGGTTCACAAAGGTGATAGTTTGAAATTTCTCGAAACATTTGAAAAATCCCCCGAATGGTTCACCCATGAAAAAAAGAGAAAGCAAAATATTCGCAGAATTGTGTGCGGTGCCGGAAGTGTACTGTGTGGTGTTGGTGCAATAATCGCGAATCAACACTATGCGAATGCTCAATCGGTGTATGAAAATGAAACATCCGAAGATGCGGCAATTCACGAGAGCAACTACACAAATCTCTCGACCAAACAGCAAAATCGAACATTTTGGTTTGCAGGAACAGCACTGTTTTCTGTGGGCCTTGCAATTTCAATTCCCTTCTAATACCGCGAGGAGCACTCCATGAAACACCTACTGCTAATACTCACGCTGATATTGTTCGCCTGCAACAAACCAGATCGATCAAACCCCTTTGATCCCCATGGAACAAGCTATCATCCGCCGGTTGTTGCAATCATGAAAAGTACCCAGATCCCCATTCGGGATACCTTGATTGTCTATGCTTCCATCGTTGATTCCGCGAGAAATATCGATTCGTACCTCTGGATGATAAACGACAGTGACACCGTTACCACGACCATTCCCGCTCTCCCCATGAGTTGGAAAAATGAAGGAATCGTTACCATCGCCGTAAAAGCCAAAGACATTGCCGGAGTGAAATCTGCCACATCGGTGTGTACCGTGACGGTCAAACTCTGCGCACCCTACTATGAAAAATTTCAACCATACACCGTTGATATCAATGATTCTATTGTGCTCTTCGCACCGGCGCGAGATAGCAACGGCAGTGTGGAAGAACGGTTGTGGTCCTATGACGGAACAACATACTTTGCCGGAACCGATTCACAAAAAGTTG
>DYSA01000432.1 GCA_020726425.1 Fibrobacter succinogenes
AGGCTTTTTGGTCTCACGCCGAATTGAGTTCCTGCTCTATCTGGGTAATCGGGTTTTTATTTTCGTTTACTGACCTTCGGGGCAGTGATGAAGATGAATCTTGTACGAAGTATCCCCTTCTTCAACAGCGAGAAGCGTGGTTCCTGTGCGATTAAACCCCTCTTTTTCTAGCGCAGTCAGAATTGCGGTACTAACATCTTCTGGTTCTGCGGTAGTCGAATCGGTTAGGTGAAGTACCGCGATCTCTTCAAGATATTCGATCTCTTCACCGGTGAGATGCTCAGGGAAATAGATATTATCATCGTCGGGAAAGCCAAGATCACTTCCACCGACGAAAATGAAGTCTGCTTCACCATAGCGAGCCGCATCAGCAGAAATCTGATTTTTCATTTCAGGGGAACTGACCAATGCCGGTTCAATGAGAATTACATCCCGTTCAGGATGAACCCCATACCCTTTTCTCATAAGTGAAGTGATCAGTTTTTTTTCTTCAAGAGTCCGTTCGTTCATAGAATCTCCTTTTTCTTCAAAATAGATTGCACACAACAAAGTTTCAACCGTATCTCTAAGAAAGAGTCGGATACTCACAGAGTATGAACATATTTTCTGAAACAACAACTCGAACCGAACTATTTCAGTGAGGCAATATGAACAAAAGATATGCATTAATCGCCCTGTCAACGCTTGTACTTCAGGCGCAGAGCCAAGAAATTGATTCTCTTACAACCAACACAGCAGATACAATTACACAGGACACCGCGATTATTCACATCGACACGGCAAAAGCTACTGGTATCGACGCTCAAATCCCAGCAACAGACAGTTTGATTGCTGACGAAGAATCAGAACGCACGGGTTATTCAACGTACCGTTTTAATATTGGTGCAAACTATTACGATTTGTCAGAACTGCAGACCGCTCTCGCTCAAAATGGATACCCAACCCTCGACAATGCGGCGATTCAGTTTGGGTTTGGGAGAACAACTCAGCATGAAGTGATTGTCAAAGAGATGGGACTTACCATCCATTCGTGGCGCAATGCCAAAAATGCGATTAGAAAAAGTGACCTCACCGGCGTTGACTTTTCACTCACCTATGGCCCGGATATTATCAAAGCAAATAACGCTTCACTTTTTCCCTTTGCGGGAGCAGATATCGGAGTGCTTCTTTTAAAAATGAGTTACAAAGGAATTCCTTTCGGTGCCCTTGCTCAAGGTGAAAGCCCAGAAGATGAAATTCTCCATCGATTCACCTTGAACGGACAGGCGGGGATCGGATTTGATATCCGTGCACTTCGCGATGGATTTATGCCTTCAATTGGATTTCGAGTGGGATACAGTTTTGATTTGACGCAACAATCGAGTTGGTATAGAAATCTCAGCGGAGTTTCCAATGGGCCAGCAGCTTCAACGAGCGGACCGTTTGCACGTGTTGTCTTTGGAATCGCACTTCCGCGCTAATGCCCAACGGCAAAATTCTTTTAAACGGGGTGCACTCAAATGCGCCCCGTTTTTCTATACTGCCATTTCCAGTGAAAGTGTCCCTGTAAATGGCGCAATCACCGGGGAAGCTCCCCGATTATCGCGAAAACTTCGCGGAGTCTGGCCCGTGGTTTCTTTAAACACATGATTAAAAGTGGTCGTGTGAAGATACCCAACCGCCAGCGCAATATCCTGAATTCGATAATCATCAAGCAAGAGCAACCTTTTCGCCTCGGTTATGCGAAGTTCCGTAATGTACTGTTTGAAATTCACTTTGAGATACTCTTTCAGCAGGGCGCGGATTCGGTGCTGGGGAAGATCCAATGATGATTCAACAAACTCAAGTGATACGAGGCTATTCTTGTACTCCACCGCGATAAACTGTTTAAGACGGTCCAGATCTGACCCCGCTGATTTGCTCGGTGAACGAGAAATTTCACATTTTTCATAGGCCACAAACACCGGATCCGATTCCGTCATCACGCTCTTTCTGAGCGAACGATTCGAGAGAAACAACGCGTAGATAATCATCAAAAGAAGATCGATAATAACCGGAAATACAATCTCTTTTTCAACAGTGAGCACGGGCGAAGGAATCGTTTGTTTTTTCAATTCTGCCACCGAAACAGCTCCGGAAACTGCGGAAAGAGGAATCACGTGAAAAGCGGGGGAGGATTTTTTCAGCGACTCTGCACGGTGAATAAGCAACAACGCATCGCTCTCACTCGAGTAATCGTAGATCTGTTCAGGTGAAAGCGCAAGGTAAAGCAGGTGAACAATGACTAGAACAAACGGGATTAATTTCATAGTACGATTCCTCAATTTAATTTAGCATACCTACCCTTCTAAATTAGATCAATTATTCGCAAAATACCCATAAACACATACTAAATAAATTAGTCACCATGAAACTGCAAAAAGCGAGTGAAAAAAGGTCCATAGTTCGAGTGGTATGCGGTGGTGTACCCCATTTATTCAGTTGACGCACCGATTGTTCCAAGCCGGAAAGATTACACGGTACCGAAGCCCCCAGAATTGTAATCCGGGGAAATGGGACGAAATCTATTTCTTCGCGCCCCAAATATGTCATCTTCTGCTAAAACGATAAAGTGATTAAACGACTAATCGAAACTGAATTACGTTTCCTGATTGCCCAGATAGAGCAGGTGAAGTAGTGAGCAGAATTTTTTCCACAG
>DYSA01000433.1 GCA_020726425.1 Fibrobacter succinogenes
TCAGAAACCGGTGATCCGCGACACTGCCGTAACGATGTTTGAGAGAGGAGATTTGAAAACAATTTCACTTCCTATTGGGAAGGGCATGTTAATCTCTGATTTAACACTGAATGATTCTCTGACAATTTTTGATGTGAGCCATTCGCAAGTGAAAGCAGGGTCACTTTCTACAGAAGGAGCGATAACACAGGTAAGTGGCAGTGCGTTTAATCTAAACTACAAACCCACGTCCGTGTCTGATGTTGAAATCGTTAACGATACCATTTACTACAATATTCGGGATCGCTGGGGCAACAGTACTGGAGGGAAAGTTTTTGTTACTATCTATCCTGTTAATGATAACTCGATGCTCGCTAAAGATGATGCTGTTTCGGTAATCCGAGGGGAGTCAGTTTCATATAATATTCTTGCCAATGAACTATCATTTGAAAAAGACCTTCCTGTTAGTGGAAATGTTCACACGACTAAGATTGTTCGCCAGCCAACAGCGGGAGTAGCCTCCTTGACATCTGAAGGTGTTTTAACGTACACCAGTTTTCGTGATAGTACCCAAGCTGTTGATACAATACGGTATGAATTAACAGATGATATCACCTATACTGGTATGTATACCCCAAATGGCTATTTGGGTTTCGGTCCGTATAAGTCAACCGGAACCGTGCTCATTACTATTCAAAAAGGGAATAAAACACCGATTATCTCGAATAAACTTCAGGGAATCACTCTGGTTGAAGGAAAAGATACCACAATTTCATTCGCTTCGACCTTTAGCGATCCCGATGCTGGCGATGTTCTGACCTTTACGGTTAGCTCCAAAGATTCACTTCTCGTGTTACCTTCGTTTGCTGGACCGAATGGGGTTCTTTGCCATGCCGTTGCGGGGAAAACGGGAACTACCGCGATTATTCTTACCGCTACTGACAAAGCAGGTGCTTCGGTGGCGGATACGTTCTCGGTGACCATTAAGTCTGCTACTAAAAAACAGTACGTAGTGAAAACTCAAGCCGATTCTCTGTCGGTTATTTCACCGAAAGCTGATTCGGTGGTTGATTCGCTGGGCGCAATTACCTACACGATTGGTGCAAAACAGGGATGCAAACTTGATTCGGTGAAAGTGACGGGGAAAAAGGTTGTACTTCCGCTGGTGAACAATCAGTACACGATTGCAAATATTACCGGCGACAGTACCATTGCTGTATGGTCGAGCAAGGTGAAATACTCGGCTACACCTTCTGTGAACAATAGTGCTTTTGGATCGATTAGTCCAAACGCCGTTCAGTGGGTTGATTCTTCGCAATCAATATCTTTTACCTTTACTCCTGCGCTGGGGTACCATCTCGATTCGCTCGACGTAAATGGATCAAAATTTCCATTTACGGGAAGTAGCTATGAAATAGCCAACGTATCGAAGAACGGTACCATTGTCGCAATTTTTTCAAAGAATGCAGAAAATCAGGTCACACTTTCAAGTGTGGTGAATGGTTCAGGAACAATTACGCCCAATGGTGGTACAGTGGCAATTGGTTCCGAAGTGCCCTTTGTGGTTGTTCCCGATGAAGGATGGGTACGCGATTTGGTGAAGGTAAATGGAGTTGCTACTTCAATGACCAATGGCGATACGCTGATTCTGGCAGTTTCTGTGGATACCAAAGTTGAAGCATGGTTCTCGCGTAAAAATCAGGCACCAACGAAAATTGAACTTTCATATTCCAGTGTATATGAAAACAAACCGGAACGTACGTTTATCGGGAAATTGGCCGCAACGGATCCGGAAAATGATGATGTGCAAATCTCGCTTCTCGAAGGAACAGATGATTTTAGTATCATTGATGATTCGCTCTTTACAAAACGGATCTTTACCATTGCGGAGGATGGAACGTCGAGAGTAGTAAAAGTTCGCGGTGATGACCATAAAAATGGAGTTCTTGATATCTCCTTTACCATTACGGTGAAAGCGGTCAATATTGAAAAACCCGATACTACTTCGCGAATCACGGTTGACCACAATGCAATTTCCGATACTGTGGAGTATGAATTTTCTCGTGGGGTTATGGCAAATCGCGATACCTTGGTAATAAGCAAGGTATATGCACGGATCAGAGATTCTGTTGTGACAATACTTGATTCGCTGGTCAATGACAGCGTGTATGCAACTCATATTGAATTTGAAATTGTTCTCGATTCTCTCTACTTACGCGATTCAACAAAGATAATCACGTATGTGGCTCCAAAGTTCTATCGGGCTGATTTCGACACCAACGGAGTTATCGATATTCGCGATTTCTCACTTGTAAGTAAGTTCTGGTATGCTTCCGCAAAGGGTGAGGGCGAATTTATCGAACTCGCTCCGTTCACTGGAACGTTCGAAGATGCGATTGTCCAACCGAACGATACGTTTGATTTCAAAGATCTGAATCGTTTTGTTCAGTACTGCTACTGGTTCGATGAAAAAAGTAGCGGTGGATCGATAATTCGCGGATCCCGTTCCGCAGAATCTGTTCCGGTGGTTGCATCGGCGATTCGCAAAGAGGGAGTAGTAACCGTTACGCTTGCTGCAAAGAACTCTGCCTCTGTTTCAGCGATTGCCTGTCGGTTAGTACAGGACGACGAACGCGCAACATGGCGCGAAGGTTCATTCCTTTCGGAAGGTGCGACGACGTTGGCTATGCGCGGAAAA
>DYSA01000434.1 GCA_020726425.1 Fibrobacter succinogenes
CGTTTTATCGTTTTATCGTTTAATCGTTTTATCGTTTAATCGTTTTATCGTTTTAGCGTTTTAGCGTTTTAGCATAAGAGGAGATATTTGGGGCGCGAAGCAATGACAACTTAATCGCGGAGTGGTTTCTGAGAATGAAAAAATGGGCAGAACATTCGTCCCACCCAATTTTTTGTTTTGGCGTATCGCGAACTCTTACTTGTCAAAGATTCCCGATTTGATTGCATCTCCCAAGAATGCTTTTGTATCTGCATCGGCACGGGTTGCAATTTTCGCATTGGGAAGAACAATTGGCAATGATCCTTGAACCGCTCCCCGTTTGTACCCGAGCTCTCCGGTTTCACTCGTAATCAGTGTGTCACCTTTGGCCACCTGATTGAAAAAGTACAATCCTGCGAGGCGGTGAGTTTTGAGGTTCATGGTACCGGTGGGGGTAACTTTCTGAGTCGTACCTTTGGCGATGGTAAATGGTTCTGCTATGGTGTTGATCGGTTCTGCTCCTTCAGAAAGCATTCCCAATGCAATCGACATTCCGTCGAACTTTGCATCACCGGCGTTGTTGCTGGGATTGTCCGCAAGAAGGTTCACGGAAAAGGTAGCTCCGTAGTTTGCGGGATTTCCGTAGACTTCGGGGAATTCAGCATTCAGATCCGCAAAGGATTTACCCGCCACCATTTGGGGAAGTTGCAGTTCAAAACTCACTGGAGAAGCGGCGGTGGTATCAGTTGAAATTGCAACGTTTTTCAGATTCGCGGTTTGGTTCGCATCGGAAATAGTGTTTTCAATGGGGTTGGTATCTGAACAACCGAAAAGGGTCAGTGCAGTAACTGTGGCAAGAATTGTCGTGATACGTTTCATGGGAACTCCTTGGTAATTGTTTGCAGAGAATATACTCTGTGCTGTCAAAACAAAAACAGAGGCTGGAAAATATCCAACCTCTGAGAAATGCGCTCGTTCAGGCAGCGATATGAAAATTACGGAATCACGCATTTCACTGTTTGAGTTGCCATGTTTGCTCCAGAAATTTTAATCAGATACGCACCGGCGGCGCAGTTTTCGAGGGGAATCGTCACCGAATTTCCTGTCACATGAACGCTGGTTTTCTGAATCATCTGCCCTTTCAGATTGAAAATTGAAACCGTGAGATCGCTGGTTTTCAGATTTTCAATTGAAAGCTGTAACTCTTTCCCATTGACTACTTTTGCAAAGAACTGAACCGCTTTGGCGAGAAGTGATTCCGCAATTGATGTGGGAGACGTAGGCGCTTCAACAATGGCAAAGTTCGAGGGAACTTTGGGGAGTTTTTTTACATCGACAATAATATCAGACGCATTCAGAAGGGGAACTCCGCTCGTTTCATACAGAGCCGCTTCGGCAGATCGCAGAGAATCCGCTTCGAGAGCGAGAAGACTCGTGCGCTGATCCACAAATCCGTAGAGTCCGCCGAGATCTCCATTTTTCGTGGTGAGTGAATATTTCGCTGCCCACAAAAGCGGAACCACCGGAGAGTTTACCGTATCCAGTTCTGGGGTGAGTCGTTGTTCGTAGGTGAACAACTGTTTTCCTGTGGAAGGGTTATAGACATTCCACTTGATCAATCCAACCCAAGGCGCACTTGTTTTCAGATATACACCAACCGGCGCATCGAGTGATACATTGTCGTTGATAAAACTCTCTCCTCCCGTTTCGATAATTGTCTGAATCGCGTGGTTTTCTACAATGTCGCGCTCCACGATTGTCTTGAACTCCTGCGGAGCTTCGGTGATAATTCCGGTGTAGTAGCCCGCGGTCAGTCCCGCAGCGATCACCGACGATGAGGCTTTCGCCGAAGCTTTATGGTTCACCACCAGTCCGATAGTTCCACCGTTGTACACATATTGGTTGGTGTTGTAATCGTAGTAGCTACTTTCGTAAAAATCACTCTGTGGAACGGAATAGGTCGCCCCGTTGACTATCGGTTTTTTTGTTGATCCATAGGAAAGAATCGCGTTGTTTGTCAGTGACGTGTCACCTTTCACTTTCACGGGAATTGAAGTGGGATTTTCGGCGGCTCCGGTTGCGAATGCCGGTTTCACAGTGAAATGAATCCCGTCTTCTGAAGGTGTTACGGGAATTGAATAGAGAATTCGAATACGGCGTTCTTTATTGAATTCAACGGGATAGATTTTGAATTCGTAGTTGTTGTTGCCGATCCAGTTGATAATCGCCGGATCGCGCGGTTTTTCACGGCCCACAACTTCTTCGTAGAGACTGTCCGCTTCGTTGCGGTCGCGAAGTTTCGCCTTGAGGATTTTGTCGCCATTCCACAAGAGCATCGATCGCAGAGCTGCCCCTTCGGCGAGCTGGAACTCCCCAAAAATCTCCAGCGATTTTGAATCGCCATTGTACAGTGAACCAATCGTCTGAATCGTCGCGTCTTCTTCCACATCCGCAAAGAACGTGTGAAGCGTTACGGTGATTTTTTCAGACTGAAGACGACACGATTGAGAATAGTTCCAGCTTACATTGTGAGTTGGTCTCCACTGAATGTAGCTGGCAGCGTTGGCCGATTCTGGGGCGAAAAGGGGAAGGGTGAACATTGTCGCAGTGGCGATTGTTCCGAGAAGTTTGGTTTTTGGTAACTACTCAGGTGTTAGTGGGGGACAAAAACTCGCTTCAGCACTCGTTCC
>DYSA01000435.1 GCA_020726425.1 Fibrobacter succinogenes
TTGATAGATTCAACTCGTTCCGAGGCTCCGGCCTTGGAATGCTTCTGACGAGGCTCTGCCTCGAGTACGTGAGGCGGAGCCTCAGGCCGGCATTCCCAGCGTGGACGCTGGGAACGAGTGCTGAAGCGAGTTTTTGTCCCCCGCTAACACCTGAGTAGTTACGCAATTTTTAATTGGACTGAATTTCTCATCGTTTTTCTCTCTTAAAAGTATAGAAATGATAGCTTGTAAAGTTTATGGTCGCCGCGAGTAAAATTCCGAGAATGTTGGCAATATTTTCATGAATATTGAACAGCGCAACAAAAAGAAGTAGTGGTATAAAATTGAATAGCAGGGCAATTATTCCCGAGGAGAGATTGAATTTCAAAAGGGCCACACCGAGATGTTTTGCCGTATCACCCTTTCGATCTTTCCACGTCCAGTGATAGTGGAGAATGAAATTGGTTAGGATAGACATTTCAATAGCGATGGGGCTGCGAATTTCCAAGGGAAGTGAAGTCAAATTTTTAAGAAGCATCAAGAGACCTTGATTAACCAGAACACCACTACTTCCGACAATCGCGAACCGGAGAATTCTCAGTAGTGCGTTCAGAATAGACTCCTGTGAGTAGAATTAATGGAAATTCCGATGTGACTTCCGTTAATAAGGTATGTCACAAGAGATTGTCTCAGATCTGAAGAAAATAGTTTATGCCAAACTTTCTCGATTGAACAGTCCCCGTAGCCCCAGATTGAAATCAGAGGGTTAAATTGATTTGGAACCTTTCGGATTTGCCACCAATTCGAGAGTGAAATTCATTTTCTCCGGTCGATGTAATTACGGGGAATATGCGACGCTGAAACTATCGTGTTGGCTCCACACCTTTCGCACAATCAAGTTCTATCGCACATCTTTTGAACGTGTCGCAAACCTACCGAACTACCCGAACTTTTGCGGAACTGTCTGCGACAACCATGTCGACCACTGATCCACCCGATTTTTTCCACGCCGAGATAAACCGGCGAAGGTTCGAGACTGGCGCCAATGAGTTACTCACGTCAATATTTCCTCAATTTTCGATCAATCGCCCTTAAAAAATGATGGAATGCCCTCCATTTTCAATCAATCGCCCTTAAAAAATGATGAAATGCCCTCCATTTTCGATCAATCGCCCTTAAAAAATGATGAAATGCCCTCCATTTTCGATCAAACGCCCTTAAAAAATGATGAAATGCCCTCCATTTTCGATCAATCGCCCTTAAAAAATGATGAAATGCCCTCCACTTTTGATCAGTAGCCCTAAAAGAGACTCCGCTTACCATGCTCATTTCTGACAAACGAAATCTCTATCAGATCATACTACTTGTTTTTCGTCCACGAGAACTTCAACTGAGCCAAGAGTTCCGGCTGATTTCTCCACGCCAGTTCGCCGTATTCACGAATAGCTTTGATCGCCATAAACAGAGCTGTCATCGCTTGGCGTTCACGGATTTTCAGATGATCAACCACCTTTTCGGGATTCCGTTTCAGACTCAGTGCTATGAGAAACTGCACGTGAAGATCTGCGGCACGGTTGATCCATTCAGGATTGAACTTTTTATACGAAGCAAACTTATCGCGATTCGCATTGAATAGAGTGTAGAGATCGATCAAATCTTTCGCTAGATTGTCGTAACCCTTCCCCTTGCGAATATCCGCCAGTTTTTTCAACAGCTCAGGGTGACCAGCAAAAGCTTTTTCACCGTAGATCATAAGATTTTCATAAATCTCTTCAGACTCAGCCTTTCTCATCTTGAAAATTGATTCAATGCCATCCGTACCGGCCACAGTCATCTGCTTCAGCGAAGCCGCCACATCATATCCATTAATCAACAGAGGAAACTTGCTTACTATTGAAGCGGCAAGACCTTCATCGATAAGATCAGTGGAATGACGCGATACCAGTATCGCCAAATTGTGAGCGTATGGCATGATCTGTTCATGTGATCCAAACTGTTTAATAAAATCCGCTTCTGCAATAGCATCGTACTCTAACTCGAGAGCAAGATAATCCTCTTGAGGTGTTCCCATGAGTCCTCCAGATAAAATATTGATTAGTAAATCGCACCAACATTGAATGCGACACCTAAAAATAGTATCAGCAGCGAATTGCAACTGTGATCAAGATTACAAAAAGAGAAGAAATAGTGATGAAAATGAAGATTTTTCGATAGTTTGGAGTACTATTCTCGTGCAGGTGTGGCGATTCGGCAGTAAAAGTGCTCATCCTGAGAGTGCAAAAAGGGCGAGTGAATTGGTTTTTCATTCGCCCGAGAAGTTAATCCCCGGAGGAAAGGATTTTTCTTAGCGTTTTTCCATACCAGCTGGCTGTTTTGTTACCTGCTGAGCAACGAGGTCGCCTTTGCCGCCATCGACAAGGTTGTGCCATACGTTTTTCGGAGCGAAGAATACATCGCCAGCTTCAACGGCAACTTTCTCTTCAACGCCATCAGTTTCAAGGAAGAATGTACCAGTTCCTGAAATAACAGTAAAGATCTGGTCACCTTCTGGATGACGGTGATAGCCAAGAACCTGACCAACTTTGAAATAATAGACGTCAAGAGCGATCTGTTCTGTTGCGATCAATGTTGATTCTCCTTAAACCTTGTTTTTCTAAGTATACGGCTCTGTGCCGTTTCTGAA
>DYSA01000436.1 GCA_020726425.1 Fibrobacter succinogenes
ACTACACCAGTATACCACTTTTTGTAAAATGTGCTAGGGTGCGTAACATCAGTTAATAATTTCACCGAAAACTGGGATGCCACAGCGGATCCGATCACACTTCACATCGGAAGTAACGCCACTGATGCGGATGAACTGAACCTCGCCTACGGAAGCGTATCAGCTTCGGCAATCGGCATAAAGGATATAAGTGTAGGAACAGCCGCAGGAGCACGTGGTGCCATTTCCACATTTGACTCAGCTATCGGCACCGCCTCGAAAGTTCGAGGAGACATTGGAGCATACACGAATCGCCTCGAACACACCGTCAATAATCTTATTACAACCGAATCCAATCAACAAGCGGCAGAATCTCAAATTCGAGACACCGATTTTGCCGCAATGGCTTCAACACTAACCAAGCAACAGATCCTTTCGCAGTCCTCACTGAGTATGATCGCTCAAGCAAATACACAACGCCAACAAATTCTCAGTCTGCTCAAATAGTCGTCACTCTTTTCACTTTCAAATCGTATACACAATGGAATCGGACTCTCGATTTCAAACAATCGATCCCCCAATTCAATGAAATGAGGACTCAATGAAAACTCTAACCACCGTGTTTGTTCTGCTGCTTTTTATCGCCGGAACAACTTTTTCACTCGATGTGGCAGCTTCGAAAAAAGCACCTCCCCGCAAAACTAACGTAGAAACAGTCGTTAAAAAATGTGACACTGTTTGTACGTGCAAGACTACCTGTACCAATAGCAAAGTGTGCAATCACTGTAAAAACGAATGTTGCTCATCTTGTAAGAAAGAGAAAAAATGGAGCAATTCGGTGAATCGTGTTTACGATCTGAACAGAAGAGAAACTCAGAATAGTTGTGGTTCAGATAGCGTGAAAAAATGTCATTAGGGTAATTGAATAGTACGGCTGGGGGAATTCTCAGCCGATCTATTCGGGATTTTCAGCCCAAGACTTTTGAAGATACGCAACTAATTCATCAGCAGGCAACGGCTTGCTAAAATAATACCCTTGAAATATATCGCACTTTGCCTCGCGAAGGAAATTCACCTGCTCGATAGTCTCTACACCTTCAGCCACAACTTTCAAGCCCAGGTTGTGGGCCAGTGAAATGGTCGAACAGATAATTGCTTCGGTCTTTTCATCTTTTCCAATATCACGAACAAACGAAATATCGACCTTGAGAATATCCACCGGAAGGCGCTTGATGTAGGCCAGCGAAGAGTACCCCGTTCCAAAATCATCAATGGCAATTGAAATCCCCAGTGCCCGAATTTCATAGAGCGTTTTAATTGCGGCTTCCGGATCTTCGATCAATGCACTTTCGGTGATTTCAATCTCTATTTGATGAGGATCGATGCCACTTTGCTGAATCATATCTTGAAGGTGAATAGCAAAGTTTTCATCTTTCAACTGTTGCACCGAAACGTTTATCGCCACCGTAAGTTTGGGAATAGTTACGCCTCGTTCTTTCCACCACGTTTGATTTCCCTGAGTTGCATTCTGAAGAACCCAATCACCAATGGAATTTATCAAGCGTGTCTCTTCTGCCAACGGTATAAATTCTGCTGGACTTACCATGCCCAGATCGTGGTGTTTCCACCGCAGAAGTGCTTCGAGGGCGACCACGTTCAATGTTTGCGAATCAATTTGTGGTTGATAGTAGAGTTCCAATTCATGTCTATTCACGGCAAGGCGAAGGTCTTTTTCAAGTCGAATTCTCCCCAAAGCTTTCTCCTGCATCTCTTCAGAAAAAAACCGGTACCCATTCCGGCCGTTCTCTTTCGCGTGAACCATCGCAATATCAGCGGTTTTAAACAGTTCATCGCGAGTCGCATTGGCAGAGTGATAAAATGAAATTCCAATTGAGGCGGTGACAACGGCGGAGATCTCACCGTTCACGTGAGGCTCCGCGATCCTGTCGAGAAGTTTTTGCGCTACCTGTGCCGCATCTTCTGGACGAGCCAACTCGTCGAGAATCACAGCAAACTCATCAGCCCCGATTCGAGCGACAAAATCACTGGTCCGCACTGAAGCACTGATTTTCTGGGAGATTACTCGAAGCAGTGAATCGCCATAATCATGGCCATAAAAGCTATTAATTGATTTAAAATCATCGAGATTGATATAACAAAGTGCGAGCACTCGTTCATGGCGACTGGCGCGTGAAAGTGCTTTTTCAAGAAAATCATTAAAGGTTAAGCGCGAAGCTAATCCCGTAAGCGGATCGTGTTTTGTCGTATCAGAAGAATCAAACAAGATCGTGGCAAGTGCTGTTTCTATTGCTTCCTGAACACCCAATTCACTCTGCAAGATCAAAACTGGGCACATTGTTTTTTCACAAACACCCTGAACGTCTTCCATAACCGATGATCCAGAAAAACCGCTTCGGATCACCAGCAGAGAAGGCTGTATATCTTCAATTATAACAGCAAGTTCGCTTGCTGAAGAGCAACAGATGTGACGATAGATTCGCGTCTCATCCGAGAGCAGACCGATACTATCTTGCGGTGATGGAGTAACGTAGAGAATTGTACTTTTATCCAGATCCATCTGAATGGCCTCCATAATTTAGTGCGTAATTTTGACCTAATTATACCACAGAATTGGCAAATGATCACGCAAAAAAGGGGGTTTCATTGTGAAACCCCCTATAA
>DYSA01000437.1:0-1366 GCA_020726425.1 Fibrobacter succinogenes
ATTTTTGCTTTAGTCATGGGATACCTATTGGGTGAAATACAGCTTTGTCGTTATTACTATAATATACAATAGGTTATCCCTTTTTTTATGCAGTTTGTTCACGGATTTGGGTGTAAATCTTAACACTACAGTTTCTGATACTGGCCGCAATTTTAACCGCCAAATGATACGAAATACAATCCAATATTACATGACTTGCCTGATTGGTTTGATGCTGATTGCCCTCACTCTCTTTGCTTCGTTTAGTCTCAAGCTAATTTACGAAAACAAGCACTTTGAACTTTCCGGTCTTCAAAATCTCCGTTGGTACATGATTCCAGTGGCAATACTAATGATCGTGATATTTTTCATTACGGAATCTATTTCAGCAAAAAGTAATCATCGATGATTACCGTTTCCAAAGGGTCTGCCGAACAGGGTGCATCCTATTTTTCCCACGATGATATTCGTGCGGGAACAAATTACTACACCGAACAATCAGGCCTGTGGTACGGTTCTGGTGCAAAAGATTTAGGTTTGGCTGGAGTGGTGAAGAAGGCTGAGTTCCTGAATGTCTTAAAAGGGCTTGATCTCAACAACCAACCACTCACCCGGAACGCTCAAAAGACAGATATAGAAAACAAACGTGTTGCCTATACCGATGTGACTATCAGTGCCCCCAAATCGATTTCTCTCATGTCTGTCGTTGACCCCCGAATCAAAGATGCTCACCGTCGAGCGGTCGAAGTGACTCTTGCCGAACTTGAAGAGAACTACTCTCTCACCAGAACCGGAACAAACGGGATTAACAAGTACAATACCGGATCGATGGCAATCGCAACGTTCGAACACGAAGAGAGTCGTGAGTTGGATGTCCAATTGCACACTCACTGCGTAATCGTAAACGTAACAAAACGACATGATGGAAAATGGGGAGCTCTGGAAAACAGACCTATCCTTCAGGATCAAAAACTTTTAGATCTTACATATCAGGCACATCTCACCGAGGAACTTCAAAAACTCGGATATGACACCGTTCGAAGTTCGCGAAAAGGTGTTCAAGGAAAACCAATTGAAGCTGCAGAGATTGCCGGCATATCAGATGAGTTGATACTTAAAAACAGTGCTCGACTTCAGCAAGTTAAGGACAACGCGGAAAAACACAAAAAAACACGTGATGCATTGGATGAACAATATCAACGCGGGGAAATATCCCGCAAACTCTATACAAGTTCCAAACGGGATCTGATCAATTACGATAAACTAAACAGTCGAAAATCCAAGGATCTTGAAGGATCAAAGCTTGCTATCAGCGAAAAACGGGAATCCATTAAGTCCGCATTGAAAGAAATACCCATTCCACAAGAACGTGTGATCGCTCCACGCG
>DYSA01000437.1:1466-2660 GCA_020726425.1 Fibrobacter succinogenes
TTCGCGATAACTCACATGAAAAATATACTTGAGGCAAATGGGTTCACCGTTCGCGGCCTTGCCCCAACCGGAAAGGCAAGCGAAGGGCTTCGCGAAGCGGGACTGGAATCATCGACTCTCGATTCATTTTTCATGAAGGATGCGTTCGCTCTCGGAATTTCCTACTGTCGAGAAGTTTGGGTTGTTGACGAATGTTCCATGGTCGGAAACATCAATATGGCTAAACTTCTCAAAAAAGCCGAAGAGAGCTACGCAAAAGTTGTTCTTTTAGGGGACATTAAACAACTTCAAGCAGTCAGCGCAGGCCGTGCTTTCGGAGAACTGCAAGAGTACGCCACCGTTACCCAATGCGAAATGACTGAAGTGATCCGTCAAAAAACGGAACACATGAAAGAGATTGTTGCTCTTTCCACTGTCCACAACGGAAACGATGCACTTCGGGTGATTGCTGACCGCAAAGGAATCAAAACCTACGATTCAGCAGAAAAACGGCTTGAATCAGCTCTCTGGAGTGCATTCAAGGCAAAAGATTCCGGCCAGAGCGTTGTTGTTCTTACTCAGACTAATGAATCACGTGAAAGAGTTAATACCGCAATGCGAGAAAAACTTCGAGAACGCGGTGAAATTGGCGAAGACCAAAAACTTTGGACACTTTCCAGCATGAACGTTTCTGGCCCCGCCCGACTTCATGCAGCTTCGTATGAACCAAATACGGTTATCAATTTTTCAGTAACAACATGTGGCGTTCCGAGTGGTTCGCAAGGACAAGTTGAACGAGTCAATATTGAAAAAAACACCGTTGAATTGAAAGTCAAAAACAAAACTACTGGCGGATTTGAAAATGTTGAAATACCTGTGGGGAAACACGGGACGAATCTGCAACTCTACAGGCCAGAGAAAAAGGAATTTGCAATCGGCGATGAGCTGATTTTCCTTAAAAATGATCTGAAATTAGAAATTTCGAATGGGCTTACGGGTAAAATTACGGGGCTTGACACCAGTGGCAACATAACTGTTCAAGCTGGAAGTAAGGAAATAAAATTCAATGCCCGCCAGTACTCCTATTTTGATCACGGCTACGCGATGACTAACCACAAAGTTCAGGGAGCAACATTCGATCAAGCGGTGATTCTTTGTGACGACTCCTCAAGAACAAACTCACAGGAGTGGTATGTGGGAGTTACTCGGGCTCGA
>DYSA01000438.1 GCA_020726425.1 Fibrobacter succinogenes
GCATCTGCATTCCCCGCGGGACACTGGGAACGAGTGCTGGAGCCAAAAAGATTGGTAACTAGCACCTGAGTAGTAACTCAATAATTCAATCCTGTTTTTCTCACGTGCATTTGCGGTTTCACTTTTTCATTGTGAACCACTGAACCAATAACTTCAGCAATAACTACTTCGTGATCACCGGGCATTGAAGATTGTACTCTTCGGCAGAGAATCGAAGACTTGGCATCGGTCATAACCACAGCTCCCTCTTCGGTAATCTCATGAGCTACCGAATCAAAGACGTGTTTCTCTGGATCGTATCCCAACCAGAAATGTTTGAGGTACAAATTGTTGTGGTCGCCCACGATATTGATTGTAAAGACATCTCCATTCATAATCGCATCGTAGGCGGGGCGCGCCCGGTTTTACGCAGAGTGAAACCAGAAGCGGGCTAAACGAAACCTGTTATATCCAACTTGCTAAAAATCCATCGATGCCCTCGTCATCTTTGTGTTTTGCTGTGACGATAAATAGTCCTGATGGGATATGCCCCACCGCTTGTCCTAATCCAATTGAACTCATAAAAACCCCTTTTTAAAACTCAATCCACCGATGATAGTGTACCACGAGTTTATCCTTTGTCAATTTGTGTTGATATACACTATTTGTACACAATACTTACATGAAGCGATAAATATGCTGTCTCTTTCCTGAGTGGTCATATCGCGAAAGTGTCTATGATTGTTTTCCCATTCCCGCCGCTACTTTTCACCGAATACAACAGATGCTTCTGTTCCAGAGATAGATCGAGTATTGATTTGGGATAACAAAATTTTGGCAGGGATACAGTGTGCCGTCTCCACGATGATTCATAATTCTTTGGTTATGTCCCTATCTTCTGCACTGTTCGCCATTCTCGATCACCATTCAAGTGTGATTAAATGAATTCTTAAGCAATCTCTCTATACTTTAAACTGACTCGAATTGTAATGGTTATATAGCACGGCTCGCTTGTTTACTCTCCTGCCTGAGTATAAACGTATGAATCTCAGTTTTGTATGAGAAAACACTCTGCTTGAAGTAATCATTCAATGTTACTCCTATATATTTTCAAGTTGATAAAATGATATGACTAGTTGATAAAATGTAATGGCAATTTTATCTGATGTAATGTCGAGTTGATACTATGATGTATCGAGTTTATTATACATGTTTACTCGATTAAATAATTTTGTATTCAGTTATAAAATTGTGTTTCCAGTTACTGTATTGAAGTCTCGAGTTTATCGATTGTGACTTACATTTTTATAACTTGACAAATATTGTTAGTAACTGGTAAGATTTTGTAGTAAACTTGTAAAGTGTGAAATTGATCTTGTAAATTCAAAATAAGATTTGTATACTATTATCTACATATTGACAGACAATACTATAAACGTGTAGTTATTCATTCAATACTCGGTGCAGTTGATTAAAAAAAGATCAGGAAAAGTAGCTCATGGCAGAAAAAACAGTGCGACTCTATACCGTTTCAGACCTACACATGATTCAAAAAGCAAAAGAACTGTTTGTGCAGTTTAACCACGATCAAGAATCGTTTCGGTCACTATTTCCCAAACAGTTTCCTCTCAATTATTATGACTCACTGGTGGAATTAATTGATTCATGGCACGATGCGCCCAGTGATTCGTTGGCTGAAATTACTCAAATGCAAGCCACGGAGGAGCTCAATGCAAGTCGTACACTCTTTATGAAAAAGTATCGGGTCATTCGGGTCTTTATAGAAGAAGCATTTGCCGACTCACCCGAGAAAAAAGCACAAATGGGAATAGGTACGATCTCTAAGAAAAGCCGTTCTCGCGATCAATTTATTCAGTTTGTCAGATTATTCTGTGAACTGATCCGCGAAAATGAACAATCCCTTCTTGCAGAAGGGTGTTCGGAATCAATGTTTTCTACATTCGAAGAGATTCGCGATTCACTTGTGGCGGCGAGAGAAAAACAGGGGCTTGGGAAGATTAAACGGCAGGATGGGAAAGTGGTTCGCATAACCGCACTCAATGCAATCTGGAAAACTATGGCTTATCTCTGCCGAACGGCCCGTGTGGTTTTCCAAAATGATCCAACACGGGCGGCGCGGTATACTCTTCCGGCGGGGAAACGACGAAAGAGATCAGTTTCAGCGGTTCCAGAAACTGTTGAGTATACTGCGATTGCAGAGTAAATTACCGTGAGCATGAACGTGTATAGAGAGATGTGGTGTGAATAAACGTACCCTGCAGATGGTCGGTGAGCGTGTCGAACCGACTAGCAGAGATTGCCCTTCGATAAGCTCTGGTACCAGATTCGTACTCGTTCACACCGAAGCAATAATCATCACTCATTTTTGAGCACCATAGTACAACAAAAAAATCATAACACACCACAGATCAACAGAAAAGGCAGAATGAAAATCCCAATTATCCCTAGTTAGAGCTGAATATCAAGCATTCTCGTTCCAAAGGCTCCTGCCTTGGAACGGCGACCGCGAGGCTCTGCCTCGATTCATTGAGGCTGGAGCCTCAAGATGTGCGTGACAGGTTTGGAAATCTGTCACGAGAATTTATAGCACTGCTTTATCTGGACGTAACTACTCAGGTGTTAGTGGGGGACAAAAACTCGCTTCAGCACTCGTTCCCAG
>DYSA01000439.1 GCA_020726425.1 Fibrobacter succinogenes
CAGTATCTCGAAGCGTTGGGAATTGTGGTTAAACGATAATCCGCATACCCACAGGAGATTTCAAGGAGATGTGAATATTCGCATCTCCTTTTCTTTACCCTCGGATTGTGTTGTATTTTCATCTCATAAAAAAGGAGATCCCATGTGTAGAATAAATCCCAAAGTTGACATCGTTTTCAAAAAGCTATTCGGCAGTGAAGAGAACAAAGATCTTTTGCTGTCGCTGGTCAATTCCATTCTTCCACAAAATGAGCAGATCACCGAGATCGAACTTGCCAATCCGTACAATATTGCAGACTACATTGATGGAAAGATTTCCATTCTCGACATCAAAGCAAAAGACCAAGACGGCAAACTCTATGATATCGAAATGCAAGTAGGCGAACAAGGCTACTACGGGAAACGGTCACTTTACTACTGGGGGAAAACCTACACTGGTCAGATTGATTCGGGGGAAATCTATTCCAAACTTAATAAAACAATTGTTATTTCAATCCTCGACTTCAACTATTTCGGTGGTGATCAGCGAGTTCATCGTATGGTTCGGGCAAAGGATGTTGAAACGAATCAGGAGTATCAGGAACTGGACTGTTTTGAACTTCACTTCATTGAACTGAAAAAGTTCAGCAAGGAGCTTTCGGCACTCACAACCACGCTTGATCGTTGGGTTACTTTTTTGACCAAAGCATACCAATACAGTAAAAACAATGTTCCAGAGGAACTTGCCAAAGATCCGGCGATTAAAAAAGCGATTGAGAAACTCGATATAATCTATCTGGATGAAAAGGAACAGCTCATTTACGAAGGTGAACAGAAAGCGATTCGCGATGAGCAGGAGAAGATGCGGACTGCGGAGGAAAAGGGCGTTTTAAAAACTGCGTTGAATTTCAAAAATGCTGGTGCACCGGTTGAAATGATCATGGAAGCTACTGGATTAAGTCGTGAAGAGATTGAGAAGCTATAACAAGTGCCGTTGGGGTGACTGATGCACCCCAAGGCAATGTTATATGGATGAGAATTTCACCGATTGATGTTTGAAAGTATTCTCGGAAGTTTGACATTACTGGTTGGAAGTTGAAAATGGTCTGGTGAAGGCTGAAAAAAAAATGGTTTAATCGAATTGGAGTTCAAATGAAAAGCATTATTATTCTTGTCGCACTATCGGTATCAGCGTTCAGTACTGATATTCTTACTTTCCGAAATGGAAAATCAATTCAGGTAAAAGTAAAGGAAGTGACTGACAATTGCGTTATCTATGTCAAATCAAATAATCTGAATGGTCCACAGTACACCAATGTAAAAGACAGTGTTCTTTCCGTTACCTACGAAAATGGTGAAGTTGATAACTTTACGGTAAATGTAAAATCTAACGCCAAATCAGTTCAAACTACTTCGAATACTACACAGGCAAAAGAAAAGGTAGTTTCAAAAAATACCGATAGCAAATCAGAGAAATTACCGGCGAATATGATCTTACGGGAAGGTCATCGTTATAAAGTAAATGGTGACTATTATGGTACCAAAAGGGCTGTGACGATTCACGGGCTTGATGGTGACGATATTCTTCAGCATCGCTTACGCGGAAGTTCGCACTTCTTCGGTGCAGGATTAGGCTTGACGGCCTATATCTATACATTACCAATAGGTCTTCCAATGATGATCACTGCAAAACAACGCCGTGACAGTTTGATCGTTGCATATAATAACGAGATTGCCCGTGAACACAATCTACAAGAACAGCCGGAATTAAACATCACTGTTTGGTCTGGTGCATATGATTTCGTTACAGCAATTAGTGATGGATCGGTTCTGATTGGTGGCGGTGGAAGAGTTGGTGCTAATCTCGATAATCTGTATATTGGTGGAAACTTTGAATATTGCGTACAGCCAGAATCTGATTCGGACACTGTTGTTGTTGTTGGGAAAATCAATAATCTTTCTGATAGTATTAGAATATACTCGGCGAGAAATATTGTAGGTGGCGGAATTGATGTGATGTTCAAACCGCACTACAAAGATGTCTTCTACTTCGGAATTGGTGGTACTGCCGGATTTTGGAATAGTTTAAAAGTTAGTACACGCGGTATTCGCTTTAAAGCATCTTCATCTGATTACTACGACATCACTCTTGATACGACTAACTATGATTATGTAGAAGACAACTATTTTGGTGGTGGTGTTGGTACAGTTAGTATTGGCAAGAAACACTTCTTTCTCAATGCCGATTACCGTATTCTGTTTGGTACGGGAAAACCAATATACATGATCTCGACAGGGCTTGAAATTCGTTATTAACAACGCGTAGCAACCCGTTCGGAGTATCTAGCAACCCATTCCGAGTGATTAGCAACCCATCCTGAGTGATTAGCAACCCATCCTGAGTGATTAGCAACCCATTCTGAGTGATTAGCAACCCATTCTTCAAATCATGGTTCAGAAACGCATTCGAATTATCTGTATTCAATCCTGAGAATCCTGAGAATCGCGATTCTGGCGGTTTGTATTGAGGGCCGAAGGTCTGGTTTATACCAGCGTAGGGTGCAAACCCTACGATTTGCGACAACAGCAACCCATTCCGAGTGATTAGCAACCCATTCCGAGTAATTAGCAACCCATTCCGAGTAATTAGCAACCCATTCCGAGTGATTAGCAACCC
>DYSA01000440.1 GCA_020726425.1 Fibrobacter succinogenes
GTTGAGATCTCTGTGAAATTTGTGAAGATCGTTCACGGATGGCCTGCTTTGGCAATTCAATTCTCTGATTTCTGTTTCGATTCGACGTACTCCCCCGCTCTTCACCGGCAAGTTTAAATTTCGAAACCATTGAATTGAGCACTTCAGCTTGGCTCATCAACTCATCTGAAGTACTGGCATTTTCTTCAGCACTGGAAGCATTCCCTTGAGTCACCGCATCGATTTGAGCCAAAGACTCTTTCGTTGAACCAAGGCTCGTTGCTTGAACGCGACTTGACTGAGCAATATCATCAACAATTGCGGCAATTCCATCGGTATCCGCTAAAATGAGACTAAACTGATCCGCCGTTTTCTGAACAAGCACGTGTCCTGCTTCGATACTTAAAATTGCCTCTTCCACTTTTTCCGTGGTAGTCTGAGCAGATTTTGCGCTTCGCTGGGCAAGATTTCGTACTTCATCGGCAACGACAGCGAATCCTTTCCCGTGTTGCCCCGCTCGCGCAGCTTCAACGGCGGCATTCAGTGCCAGCAGATTGGTCTGAAAGGCAATATCGTCGATAGATTTTACAATCCCCTTAATACTTCCCGCGGAAGCTTTAATCTGATCCATCGCCGCAACAACCTGATTAATGAGATTATTCCCCTCGGTGGCCAGCTTTTTAGAATCGGCAACCTTTATTCGAGCATCATCTGAATTGCGAGTATTCTCTGCTGCTTGACTACTAATATCTGTAAGTGAAGCGGTAATTTGATCAAGTGTCGCAGCTTGAACATTCGCGCCTTCAGCAAGGGCTGCGCTTGTTTGACTAATTTGATTCGAACCAAGATGTACTTTTTCTGTAGCATTTTTTACCTGAGACAATGATTTGTTCAAGGATGAAAGCATTGTGTCAAACACCTGTGCGAACTGATCTTTTTCTGAAAGATAATTAACTTTCACCGTCAAATTTCCCGAAGCGATTACGTTCAATTCATCGGCTTTTTCTTTGAGATTTTCAATTACACTGTTGAAAATCTCTGTCAACTCCGCAATTTCATCATTTCCGGTGACGGCCAAAAGATCGGAAGGAAGATCGCCAACTTCGATCTGCTTACCCACAGCAACCAATGATTCAATAGGATTTGTAATGCTTTTACTTACTTTCAGCGCCAACACCACACCAATAATGACAATAGAGAGAATCAGCACAATAAATGCACTCACCAACAGGGCAAACTTGGCATGAGAATTTTTCTCCATGGATTCCACCGATGCAAGATTGAGATCGGTGAGTGTGTTGAGATGTTCGCGCATCGCCTCGAAAGCAACCTTCCCATTTCCCATACTCGTTGCAGTAGCAGTGGAAATATCTCCACTCGTTATCGCAGTGAGCACCGAAGCGGAAATCCCTTTCCACTCAGAACGAGCAGTTTCATAGGCAGCGATTAGTCCTTTTTCTTTATCAGACTGAGCTATTTCTTTGTATTTCCCAACCCGCGTTTCTGATTGTTCAAGATTGTTGACATACTCTTCTTTGAATCCCTTAAAGGCATCGGAAGTGGGATCGCAGAGCATCATAGAACGTTCCGCCACCAGCAACTGTTGAAGATCTCGATCCGCCTCGATAACGAGGTCAATTCCGGGGAAAGTATTAGTGAACAAGGAGTTGAGAGTCCGATTAACGTGGAGTATTTGAATCATTGAAGCAAGACCGATTAGAACAATTGACACGGCAAAAACTCCAACCATATAAACCATTCGCCGTCTGATAGAGATTGTATTGAATTTCATGCGCCACCCTTCGATTTAGAAACACCTATTTAACGCGGACATGGTACTATGTAACTCAATAATCATGCAAGGTAATTTTCCGCATCCCCAAATGTGAGCAAACTAAAAAAGGGATACCGAAGTATCCCTTGAACGATCAATCACAAAAAGTGTGACTATTTTTTTGCGGGAATCAGTTTCAGCGTTTTAACTGTTACTGTTGCTTTTCCGCCCGTTTCAACAGAGAGGTCTGGCACGAAATAAACCGCCTGTGAATGGTCAAGATTCAAAGCGATCGCTTTTGATTCTGCATCGGCCCATTCAGGCTGAGCAAATGATTTAATCGCAATAGTTTTTGAAGTGATCGCAGAACTTGCAGGAAGTTTGTATTCATACAGTGCATAGGACTGATTTCCTTCGGTGCCGAGATCGGTCTGATAGAGCTTTACGATCAATGGCGCATCACATGAATATTCAACCAGAACTGATTCTGTTCCCGTAAGAGCTGCCGGTGTTTCACACACCAGTTCGATATAGGGCCAGTCATTTTCAGTTTTCATTTTTGCGATAGTAAATGCAGTTTTAATCGATCCTTCTTTCTGAAACAAACCACCGGTTGTATCAAGAGAAGAACCAAAATTGTCACAGGTAGGGTACCATGCCGGAGCAGTAGTGACCAAATTGTCCTGAGCCATAAGTGAAACAGCACAGAGAAGTGCAGCTGCAAGTGCTTTACGAATTGACATTAGAAACCTCTTTTATTTTGTTAAAAAATTTTCCATAAGATAGTTTTTGGTTACTACTCAGGTACCACGAAAAAACCTTTGTTTTGTAAGTGATTGATATCCCCTTAACTCGTTCCGAGGCTCCGGCCTTGGAATGCTTCTGACGAGGCTCTGCCTCGA
>DYSA01000029.1 GCA_020726425.1 Fibrobacter succinogenes
GGGAGGATCGAGAGTTTCCCCCGTTTTTCGTCCTTGGGCGATCCAATTTCAGCCCACGGAAAATCCGTGGGGATTTGCGTCACGAGAATGAATACGGGTGGATCGAGAGGTTCACCCGTTTTTCGCCCTTGGACGATCCAATTTCAGCCCACGGAAAATCCGTGGGGATTCGCGTCGCGAGAATGAATACGGGAGGATCGAGAGTTTCCCCCGTTTTTCGTCCTTGGGCGATCCAATTTCAGCCCACGGAAAATCCGTGGGGATTTGCGTCACGAGAATGAATACGGGTGGATCGAGAGGTTCACCCGTTTTTCGCCCTTGGACGATCCAATTTCAGCCCACGGAAAATCCGTGGGGATTCGCGTGTCTATTTCAACACGCACCGCTGAATAATGGTGGAGTTATTCAGTAGTTGTAGCTGAATGATATAGAATCCCGCGCTGAGGTGAGAGAGATTCATCGTTTCGGTGGGAAGTTCAGAACCGATTGTTTTTGTCTCGATCAATTGTCCTTTGGGATTAAACACACTCAGTGTCGCACCTTCGGAAAGATGGGATAAGGTGAGAATTTTCCCCGATATCGCCAGAGAAATTGCAGATTTCACGGGATAATTCGAGGTGATCGCGGTTCCTTCTTTGGTGTACGTTCCGGTGAACTTCTGGATTTCTGCATTTCCCCACGTATCGGTAGCTCGAATCCAGTAGGGGAATGGTTTGCCGATTAAGTCCTCCGACGGCGCCGAGAAATCAACGGGCACACTGCCGGAAGTGCTGTTTTCGCCGAAAGCATGATTCCATTTTTCGAGGGTCGTATCCCGCGTCCACTCGACGGATCTGATTACTCCATTATCAGTGATTTCCACCAGTGGTGATTGGTCAGCTGCGAGTGTATCACTCTTTTGAACGAGTATACGGGGGAATGTTTCATCCTTTGTTTCTCCGGAAAAGGTTGTTCCTGCGGTGGAGTGGCTGTTTTCCCATGCGACAAATTTGTAGTTCGTGGGAATCGGCATGGAAACATCGATATGCCCTTTGATCACCCGTAAAACGGTGAGAAAATCGTAGCGATAGGAAATATTGTCACTGCTTTTTGTCGAAGGTGCATTGCCTTTTAGCTTGTCGAATGCATTTTCAACATCACTCCAAAGCACCTGTTTCTTTTCCTTTGTAAGTTCGAAATGTACCAGTAATCCACCTTCGCCGGAACTACCCGACGTTCCCGATCCACCAGTTCCGAAGAGAAACTGTTCTACGAGAGCAAGGGAGATTGTGTCGTCGTAGATCGGTTCAGTTCCGCCGAGGTTTTCAGAATTTCTCGCTGACTCCATGAGCGGTTTGATCGCCGCCATGATTCCATCGATATAGGTTCGTTCGCTGATCGCGGGATACTCTTCGATTTTGCTGTAAGTCAATGATGCTTGATTGCTCTTAGATACAACATCGAGCCAGCCCACGGAGACACCGCGGTTGAATGCCCAGAGTGCAAGTTTCATCGCTCCTTGTGGATCTTTTCCTTCGGTGATTAGCTTGGTAAATCCGTAGTCGCTACTGTGAAGGCCGAGCTGAAAGGTGTACCAGTTGTACAGAACCGCGTTGGTTGTTGCATTTACCACATTTGGCTTGTTGAGTTTGCAGTACCCCCCGCTTCCGGAAGTCGTTGAGTAGTAATCGTTGGTTCCGGTCGTTTTCCCCAGTGGATAAAATTTCGGGTATGAGTTGAACACGTAGTCGTTGAACGTTTGAAACTCCACCGAGAACGGTCCAAAGTCAACGCCGGATAGTCCGTTGTTTCCGGTTCCATAGATCACTCCGAGTTTTTCCCCATAGCTGTTGCCGATCGCGTTCCACTGAACCATTCCGGCCATATTTTCCTTGCCGCCCTTGGCAATGAGCATCTGCATGTCGATATTGAAATACTCTTGCATTGCCGCAAGAGTCATCATGTACATGGCATTGCCGTACGCTTTCGGTTCAAAGGTCATCCACGTCGCATTTTGGTTGAATGGTTTTGTGGGAAGCGCCGACTGAAGTTGCGTTAGTCCGTACCAGGTATCGATCATCCCGCCACTCATAGGCCCACCGCGCTGACCAAGTGTGTCGAGAATCCCCAACGATTTGTTGTAGAAATCACTGGTGTTCATGAGTGAATCGATCTGATCTACTTTCACCGGTTGCGCGTAGGGGATTTCAAGAGGCCAGTAGCGTGAACCGTTCCGCACGAGGTGGGATGGATTCGAAGGGGTTCCATCTTTTCCGCCGGGCGTTCCGGTCACGCTGAAACTACTGACATCATTTCCACCAAAGTTTTTTTCCGTATTATTCAAAATGATTTCAATTCGATAGGGCGAACTATTCGTGAGTGTTGCCAGGGAACCTTCGCCATTGTAAACATTGTTCCATATCTTGTTTTGTGTATCGAATCGAATACCGCAGAGGTAGATTGGATTTTTGGCTGTATTGGTCACGGTCATCATTTCTGATGTCCAGTCTTTCCCGTTCCATGGGGTTCCGATAAACGTTGTGGAGAGTTCGGCGAGGCAAATTGTCGTTCCGAAAAGGACAGAAAGGATAATTTTTGATTGGGATTTCATTGGTTGTAATCCTGTTATTGCAGTTTATGTGAGAACTACATTTTTGGGGATAGTTCTCGTAATAGACTGAATTTAAGAAGTTGTTGTAGGAATTGCTTGAATAATTTTGTTGATTTTTGAGAACACGTGTTTCTTCTGGTTTGGGAGAGGGTAAACAAAAAAAAATGCGGGAGAAATATCTCCCGCATTTACCTCTTATCGGCGCCCTTTTTGTCCTGTATGAGTTTCTCGTTTTGCCCAGTGGCTAGGTTGGAGAATGTGGTGCATTATGCGTTGTGAGCTTGTTAGTGGTTTCGGGTGCGCTTGTTCCCGTTTGTTCTCTGTTGAGAGTTTCATGTTGTACCTCCATGGTTGTGTACTCATAATAAGGTACTCAATTTTGAAGAAAAATCAACCAATGGATAGAATAAGAAAGTTCTTTTGTGGGGAATAATTGAAAACTGGCGATTCGCTTTCACGAATCGCCAGTGGGGGCAGAAAAGTTCTGAATCTTATAGGTTCGGTATATTTTCTTGGTCACACTCTTTCCAAAGATCTTCGAGCTGATAGTGCATGCGAAGTTCTGGAAGCATAATGTTCAGAACAATATCGGTGTAGTCGAGAAGAATCCACCGGTTGTGCTGTTGTCCCTCTTCGTGGAAAGGAAGTTCATTAAGCTGGCGTTTGAAAAAGTCACGAAGCTGATCAGCGATCGCGCGAACGTGTACAAAACTGTTGCCTTCGCAGATGATAATCCAGTCTGCCACCGGTGAATCTTCGCCACCGTGGATGATTGTGATATTTTCTGCTTTAGCGTCTTGAAGCGCATCGATTGCTGCATCAAGTTGAGAATTGATACCGGCGAGCCGGAATTTATTGGTCATTTGTGAAATCTCCATAATCGTGACCGATAATAACGGTCACATCTGATTCATTGTAGTCTGTTGTTATAAATACGGGAGGTTCTGTTCGGAGCAGAGTTGCAACCTCCTGCGCAAGCTGCATGTCTTTTTTGCGCGAAATGACAAGCGTTTTGCTGTAGTTCCAGATCGTTGAGTTTTTTACAACTACATTTCCGGTGCTTTTTACATCAAATCTGTTTTTGCGAAGAAAGCTTGAGTAGATATCCCCAAGCCCAGATTTCCCGCAACCGTTGAGGATTTCTACACTTCCCTTGTTGGGGAACTGATCCTCTTTAAGTTCTTGAAGTGCCGCATTATCGCGAATCCATTGATCACGGTATTTGCCGACAAAAACTGCCGGCACCGTGAGTAGTAGAATAACGAAAAGCGGAACTGCATTGTTCATATTATCGAGTGATAATCGTTTCTGCGCGGTCTGGTCCAACTGATACCATTAAGTATGGTAGGTTGTAGCAGAGTTCCTGAAGGCGAGCAACATATTTTTTTGCATTTTCAGGAAGTGCTTCAAAATCTTTGCAGCCGGTGATATCTTCAGTCCAACCTGGCATGGTTTCATAGACGGGTTCTACTTTTGCAAGATCTTCAAGCTGAGTAGGGTACTGATCGGTGATCACACCATCAATTTTATAGTGAGTACACAGTTTGATCTCTTCGAATCCAGTGAGAACGTCCAGTTTCATCAACGCCATGGTTGTAAAACCATTGAGCTGAATTGCTTTTCGAAGAAGAACCGAATCAAACCATCCGCAACGACGTTCACGACCAGTAGTTGAACCGAATTCGTGTCCCTGTTGTTGAAGTTTGTGACCTGTTTCATCGAGCAGTTCTGTTGGGAATGGGCCATTTCCAACGCGAGTTGTATATACTTTCACGATACCGATATAGTCATCGATACAGTTTGCGTTTACACCTGTTCCTGTTGAGACAGAGCCAATAATTGTATTTGAAGAGGTGACGAACGGATATGTTCCGTGGTCGATGTCAAGGAATGTTCCTTGAGCTCCTTCAAACAGCAGAACTTTTCCAGCCTGTTTTGCATTAAAAATATAGGCAGCAGTGTCGATGATAAACGGACGCAAGGTGTCCGCAATCTCTTTGTAGAGTTTCATCATCTCATCAAAATCGAGGTTGAATTCTGCGCCATAGAATACTTCAACAAGGCGTTTCTTCTCGTCGAAATTCGCTTTTGCTTTTTCGACAAATGATTCCCAGCGGAGAAGGTCACCAAGGCGGATCCCACAACGAGTTGCTTTGTCGGAATAAGCAGGGCCAATTCCTCGACCGGTGGTGCCAATTTTCATGCCTTTAGAGAGATACTCTTCGCGAGCTTTGTCTACAATTTTGTGGTAGGGGAGTACCATGTGGGCCAAATCTGAAATAAAGAGGCGATTCGTTACGTTGAATCCCCGCTCTTTTAGTTCTTCAATTTCGATGAGGAACTGTTCTGCATCAAACACAACACCGTTGGTTATAATACATGTTTTGTTTTCATACATGATTCCCGATGGCACCATGTGGAATACGAACTTTTCGCCATTCACAACAACAGTGTGACCAGCATTCGCCCCTCCCTGATACCGGATTACCAAATCCGAATCTTCAGTGAGATAGTCAATAACTTTTGCTTTTCCCTCGTCGCCCCACTGGGCGCCAATAATAACCGAATTTGGCATGGATACTCTCCAAAAAAAAGAACCCGTTCAAAGTGAACGAGCGATCCTTAATAAACAGGCTTAAATGTAGTATATGGAGGAGTGAAAGTCAAGTTTCAACGGAGTCTAGACAGAAGTTTCTTTATGTCGCTATAATACAGTCTTCTAGCAAAAAATATTGAATGTTCGGTGAGTATTGTTTGGAAGGAAAAGTGATTGTGGCGAGTAGCTTGTCATCAGATGCACGATAACTCTTTGAAAAAGGAAGGAAAAAACATCGGCAAGTCGTATATTCAGCGATTCTAATAATTCCGAATCGTGAGGTATTTGTTTGTTTAATCCGGCTAATCCATTGATCGTTCAAGGTGACAGTACTCTTCTGCTCGAAGTGAATAATCCATTGTTTGAAGATGCTCGTGAAATCCTCGCATCGTTTGCTCATCTTGAAAAATCTCCTGAATACATTCATACATACCATCTTACTCCGCTTTCGTTGTGGAATGCCGCTTCGCTGGGGTGGGATGCGGAACAGGTAATGGCTGTACTTCAAAAGTACACAAAGTACCCAATTCCTCAAAATGTAGGAAGTGCAATAGCGGAGCAAATCGGACGATTCGGAAAGATTGAACTGGTACGTGAAAAAGAAAAACTCCTGTTGCGATCAAGTGATCCGGTTCTTCTGAGAGAGCTTTTGAAAAACCCTGCGACCCGTCATTTTGCTTCGAAGATGGAGAAGGACGGTTCTGCCGAAGTGAGCGTTTCATTTCGCGGAGTGGTAAAACAGGCGTTTATGGAACTGGGATATCCGATCAATGATCTTGCCGGCTACGTCGAAGGTGCTCCGTATCCCATGAGTATGCGCACTGAAGGTCTTGATGGGTCGCCGTTTACGTTGCGGAAATATCAAGATTATGCGGTTTCTGCGTTTATCGGAAGCACCGCTAAACCCGGGGGAAGTGGTGTTGTTGTTCTACCGTGTGGAGCGGGGAAAACAGTTGTTGGACTTGAGTCGATGACTCGGCTTTCTAAAAAAACATTGATTCTCGTCAGCAATATCACGGCGGCCCGTCAATGGAAAAGAGAGATCCTCAACCGAACAACTCTTACCGAAGAAGAGGTTGGCGAATATTCCGGTGAAGATAAAACGATCCGTCCGGTTACGCTAGCCACCTATCAGATTCTTACCTATCGCAAAAGTAAAGATGACAAATTTGTTCATTTTGATATCTTTAATAGAGAAGATTGGGGATTGATTCTCTATGATGAGGTGCATCTGCTTCCCGCACCGGTGTTCAAATTTACTGCGGAAATTCAGGCGCGACGTCGGCTTGGTTTGACTGCAACTCTGATTCGCGAAGATGGTCGTCAGGGCGATGTATTTGCACTTATCGGTCCAAAAAAGTACGATGTGCCGTGGAAAGATTTGGAAAAACAGGGGTGGATCGCATCGGCGCGCTGTGTCGAAGTGCGCGTTGATCTTCCCGATTCTGAAAAATTGAGCTATCTTTCTATGGCCCCGAAACAGCAAATCCGTTCGGCCTATGAAAATGTGAATAAACTCAGTGTGGCCCGAGAAATTATCGAGCGTCACAAAGGTGAAAAAATATTGGTTCTCGGTCAATATATTACTCAGATTGAGTCATTTGGCGAAGAGTTTGACGCTCCGGTGATCAAGGGGACAACCCCAAATCCGGAACGCGATGTTCTCTATCAAAAGTTCCGCGATGGTGAGATCAATCTGTTAATTTTGTCACGCGTGGGAAACATGGCGATCGATCTTCCTGATGCAAATATCGCGATTCAGGTATCGGGAACATTTGGGTCACGGCAGGAAGAAGCTCAACGGTTGGGACGAATCCTTCGCCCGAAAGCTAATGGCGGGCAGGCGGTATTTTACTCAATTGTTACCCGTGATTCAAAAGAGTTAGATTTTGCAATGAATCGTCAGTTATTCTTAGCGGAACAGGGATATCCATACGAAATCGAATATCGATAACATGCGGAGGAGATTATGAGTCAGAAGCTTCATTTTGGTGCCTACCTCTCTTCGGTTGAAGAGGCGTGTCAGAGCGAAATTTGGAAAGGCATTTCGCAGTTTGCTTCTGACTTTGGCATTTCCGTAACGGTATTTATTTCGACCTATCAACAGCGCGTGGGGATGTTTCGATATCACTATAATGTGACCCGTGATTTCGCCATTACGACTCGTGAATTGGATGGAATTCTCTTTTTTGGTGGTCAGGTTTCCGATGCGATTGGTACCGAAAATATGGAACCTTTTTTCAATCACTTTTCTCATCTCCCTACCGTAAATATTTCGATGAACTACGGAGATACTGCGCTTCTCGTGGATAATCACAAGGGAATGCGCCTTATCGTTGATCACTTGATTCACGAACACGGGCGCCGGAGAATCGCATTTATCCGTGGGCCCGAAGGACACCGTGAAGCAGAAGAGCGTTTTCTCGCCTACTGTGAGGCACTTCACGATGCGGGGATTTCGCTTGATCCGCAACTGGTCTGCCCGGGTGTCTTTACTGAAGAGTCTGGAGTTGATGCCATTTCGTTGCTTCTTGACAGGCGACACACCTCTTTCGATGCTGTTGTTGCCGTCGATGACGCCACTGCATTTGGAGTTCTTCAGGAATTAGAACGCCGCAGAATTGTTGTTCCCGATGATGTGGCGGTAACGGGATTTGATGATGTGGAACTTGCGGCTGCTCACGCACCGGCGCTTACCACCATTCGCCAGCCATTTTTTGATCTTGGGTATTCTGCTACGCGCCATCTTTTCGAGTTGATCACCGGGGGAAGAACTGGTGGAATCACACAATTGGCACCTGAACTGATCATTCGCCAGACCTGTGGCTGTATTCCTGAAACCGTTAGCCGTTCCTATGATTCTCACGCCGAAGGATTACGCCAACTTCGTGATTCTCTTTCGGATATTGTCGCCGACACTGGGATACCACGCGATATTGCTCGAGGATGGTTTACTTCGCTGTCGTCGCTTATGGTTCAGATTCCCGAAGGTGAACAAACGTTTTTGCGCGAGTTTGACAGAGTGTTATCTCGTTATCGTCGCTATAGTTCTGATTTTACGATCTGGCAGAGAATCTTGTCAGAATTTCAATCCACCGTTTCTCGCCTTTTTTCTGGTAATGTAGAACGTTTGATTCAACTTGGTTCACTAATCCTAAAATCGTCGTGGTTGATCCACGGGGCTTTTCGCGCTGAAGATAAAAAGATTGAGTTAGATGTGAATCATATTCAGTGGAAAATCAGAGGGATTGCTCACAATATTATCACGGCCTTCGATTTTAATCAGCTCTATTCGAAAGTTGAATTTGGATTCCGCTACCTTCATATCGAAAGCGTATTGGTGGCACTCTACCCAGAACCGATCATGTACGATAATGGGTGGAATCATCCCGATGAAGTTTCTATTATCATTGCCTTTGACCGCTACCGCCGTTTAGTTCCCGATGGTGAGCCGAGAACGGTTCCGTTTGGTGAACTATTGGCGACCGATAAAGCCATCTTTGGCGATCGGCCGCGCACATCAATGCTGATGCCTCTCTTTTTTGGGGAGGAACAACTGGGTGTTATGATTTTGGAAGAGAATCGTTCAATGCCGGTGGATATGTATGAATCACTGCGACTTGCACTTTCAACGGCGATAAAGGGAGCACTGCTGTTTTCCGAAGTAAAAGATCTGTCTATTCGCGATGAACTGACAGGGCTCTACAATCGTCGTGGATTTATCGCTCTGGCCGAAGCACGTTTGTCTTTGCTTCTTCGCATGGGGCAAGTGGCAGAACTGCTGTTTATCGATCTGGATGGATTGAAAACTATCAATGATACCTTTGGTCACCGCGAAGGGGACTGGGCGATTCACCGGAGCGCGACAATTCTTGCCAATGCAACGAGAAAAGGGGATATTCTTGCCCGAATTGGCGGCGATGAGTTTGTACTTTTTGCTTCGAATTCCGGTGAACAGGGTATCGAAGAAATTATTTCCCGGATACGCACAGCTTTCGGGGATTCTAATGTTGAATTTTCTGAAAAACCATATCGACTGGCCTGCTCTATTGGTGCGGAATCGACCGTGGTTACTTCCACGACAACGTTGGATTCTCTGTTGGCGCGAGCTGATTCACTTTTGTATGAAGAAAAAGCGGCGAAACGGTTAGAACGATCGCAGAAAGTTTAGTGAATTAACGCTATTATCGCTTTAATATACTGAAACAAAAACGGTAACAAACTGATTTTGACATACTCTTTCCAGTTGAACTTTTATGGTATGGATTATATTATGTCACAGCGACTAAAACTATATCCTTTATAAGTAAGAGGTATCCCACGATGGAAAGAAAAGAGTATACTCCAGAACAGACCGCTGCTATCGAAAAGAAAAAGGCAAACTGGAAATTTTCGTTCAAAGAGATGGACAACGCGGGTATTCGCGACAGTTTCCTCACAAAAATTAAGTATAATCTGGTAAAAAATCGCGAATCTTTCGCTCCTCTTGATGGTTTCAATGGGCTTTCGTTGGCAATTCGCGACCGTCTTGTTGAACGGTGGATTGAAACTCAGAAACAGTACACTCAACAGAATCCAAAACGCGTATACTATTTATCGCTCGAATTCCTTATGGGACGCCTTCTCGATAACAATATTTCAAACCTTGGAATCATGGATGAAACAGTTAAGGCCATGGCTGACCTTGGGTTAAATTTCGAAGATATTGAAGATCTTGAACTCGATGCCGGTCTTGGTAACGGTGGTCTTGGACGACTTGCCGCCTGTTTCCTCGATTCTATGGCGACAATGGAACTTCCCGCTGTTGGTTATGGGATTCGCTATGAGTTTGGTATTTTCATGCAGAAAATTATCAACGGGAATCAGCATGAAGTTCCTGAACAGTGGTTGGCAAACGGTAATCCATGGGAAATTGAACGCCCTGAATATCAGTATAAAGTGAGATTCTACGGAAATACTGAGACGTATCACGACGAAAATGGCATCGCTCGCAAACGGTGGATAAATTCATCGAATGTTATTGCGAAAGCATACGATACACCAATTCCTGGATATGAAAACAACACCGTGAACACTCTTCGTCTTTGGGCTTCTTTTGCTGAAGATGAGTTTGACCTTCAGGATTTCAACAGCGGCGACTACATTGGCGCATGTCAAGAAAAACTGACTGGTGAAAACATCACGAAGGTTCTCTATCCAAATGACAACAATCACTCGGGAAAAGAACTTCGCTTGAAACAGCAGTTCTTCTTCACCTCGGCATCGCTTCAGGATATTATCCGTCGCCATTTCAAAAGCAATCCAAGTTTTGATAATTTTGCAGAGAAAAATGCGATTCAGCTCAACGATACTCACCCTGCAATTGCAGTTGTGGAAATGATGCGTCTTCTCGTTGACGACCATCGTATGGATTGGACAAAAGCGTGGAAAATCGTTACTGAAACATTTGCGTATACAAACCATACGCTCATGCCGGAAGCTCTTGAACGCTGGTCTGCTGGCCTGATCGGTCACCTTCTTCCTCGCCATTTGGAAATTATTTATGAGATCAACGCACTCTTTATGCGTGAAGTTTCGTACCGTTTCCCTGGTGACACAGATCGCCTTCGTCGTATGTCAATTATCGAAGAGGGTGCGGATCAGAAAGTTCGCATGGCATATCTCGCTATTGTTGGTTCTCATTCGGTGAATGGTGTTGCGGCACTGCATTCAGATCTTCTTAAAGAAGGTCTACTTCACGATTTCTATGAACTTTATCCCGAAAAGTTCAACAACAAAACAAACGGGATCACTCCCCGTCGTTGGCTCAATCAGGCGAACCGTCAGCTTGGTGAATTTATCACGAGCAAAATTGGTGAAGGCTGGTGTAAGGATCTGTTCAAACTGAAAGGTCTTGAAAAATTTGCCAACGATAAAAAATTCCACAAAGAGTGGATGAAACAGAAACACGATGCGAAAGTTCGTCTTGCAGATAAACTTCAGAAATGGCACGGCATTGAACTCGACACATCAATGATGTTCGACGTTCAGATCAAGCGTATCCACGAATACAAACGCCAGTTGCTGAATGCTCTTCATGTGATTCACCTGTATAATGAAATTAAAGCAGGACGTACAGAAAACTTTACACCGCGGACAGTTCTGTTCGGTGGTAAGGCCGCTCCGGGATACTACATGGCAAAAACGATCATCAAATTTATCAACAACATCGCTGATGTGGTAAATAATGATCCTGCAACAAAAGGTCTTTTGCGTTGTCATTTTGTTCCGAACTATCGCGTATCGCTGGCGGAATATCTTATTCCTGCGGCAGATCTTTCTGAACAGATTTCAACAGCGGGAACCGAAGCTTCGGGAACGGGTAACATGAAATTTGCTCTCAACGGTGCGCTCACGATCGGAACCATGGACGGTGCAAACGTGGAAATGGCTCAAGAGTTTGGCGAAGAGAATATGTTTATTTTCGGTCTTCGTACTCCTGAAGTTCAGGAACTGTATCGCAATGGGTACAACTCTCAGTACTATATCGACAAGTCTGAAAATCTCAGTCGCGTGATCAACTTGATTCGGTCGGGCTATTTCTCACCTTCGGAAGAGGGAATTTTCCAGCCGATTATTGACACGTTGATCTACCATGATAACTATCTGGTTTGCGCAGACTTTGATCACTATGTAGAAATGCAAGCTCAGGCTGCGAATCTCTACAAAAATGAACAGTCCGAGTGGGCGAAGCGGTCCATTCTCAATGTGGCTCGCGTTGGATTCTTTAGTTCAGACCGAACTATTGGTGAATATGCAACAGATATTTGGAATGTAAAACCGGTGACGATTAAAATCTAATTGCCGGTGTTGAGTATTTTGTAGGGGGGATCGAGTAATATCGATCCCTTTTTTATTCGAAGGCATGAGCTATTTTCTGCGCACACAGCAGAGGATAAGCGAAATATGAATCTTACTGATCTTAAAAATGAAATGAATCGCCTTGGAATTGCAAGAGCTCCGTTTCTGGCGATAACTGACTTTACGGGTAATCATTGCCGTATTTGGACAATAGATCGGCTTCCTATGGATCTCCAGTTTGCTTTTCCTTCGCGAATCCATGAATCTTCTTTGCCGGATTTTTCCTCAGAACCGCTCCAGTTTCACGGAGACCCCGTAGATTTTGAGACGTACTCCACCGCGTTCGAAATGGTCGCCAGCCATCTTCACCGAGGCGATTCGTATCTGGTCAATCTGACAATGCCCACGCCTATTTCAATAAACCGCACAGCGGAACAGATCTATCACTCGGTGCAGGCGAAATACAAACTGCTCATTCCCGAAGAGTTTCTTTTTTTCTCGCCGGAGCCATTTGTTACTATTCGCGACAACCGAATCAGTTCATTTCCTATGAAAGGAACAATTTCAGCGGATATTCCCGATGCTGAATCAATTATTCTGGCGGATCCCAAAGAGACCGCGGAACATACCACAATCGTTGATCTGATTCGCAATGATCTTTCGATTGTGGCCAATCGAGTATCTGTTCCTCGGTTTCGCTATATTGAACCTGTGTCGACTCACCGGGGAACGCTGTTGCAAGTGAGTTCTGAAATTTCCGGCGAACTCGAATCAAACTGGCATGAAAGAGTCGGCGATATTATTACGAGACTTCTTCCGGCGGGGTCGATTAGTGGCGCGCCTAAACCGGCAACGTTAAAGGTGATTCGCGAATCGGAACCGGATGATCGCGGATACTATACGGGAGTCACGGTTCTGTTCGATGGCGATACCCTTGAAAGCTGTGTGAATATTCGTTTTATCGAACTGAATGTATCGGGAATGATCTATCGATCTGGCGGGGGAATCACGGCACAGAGCGATTGCCAATCTGAGTATGAAGAACTGATTGCCAAGGTATATGTTCCGGTGAAATGATTCAGGGATTTAAGGAAACGGTGATTGAAGTCTTTGGGCCACACAATTTCAATTGAAGGACAATCCTTGGAAGTGAAGAAAGGACAATAGATGCAACTGGTAGAAACAATTCGGTTTGAAAAGGGGAAACTTCATCTTCTCGACCTGCATCAAGAACGGTTTGATCGTTCCCGTTCGGAACTGTTTGAAGAAATCGCACCGGTTGATCTTTTCAAAGCTATCACAATACCGGAACTGATCGATCCTTGGGCGATCTACAAAGTTCGGGTGGTCTATTCGGAATCAATCAAAACAGTCGAATGGCATCGCTATGAACAGAAAGCAGTTCGATCATTTCGAATGGTAATTGCTAACGACATTGATTATCACCTAAAATTCACTGATCGTTCGCGGATTGACGGCTTGACAAAACAGGCAAATGGCTGTGATTCGATTATTATCGTGAAAAACGGAATGATCACCGATTCAGCCTATGCGAACATCATTTTTTTTGACGGAAAGCAGTGGATTACGCCATCAACACCACTTCTCAAGGGAGTCATGCGGGAATCACTGCTTCGCAATGGACTTATTTCTGAAGAACCGATTAGGGTGGATGATCTTTCACGATTCACCGAAATCAAACTGATCAACGCGATGATCCCCATGGATCGTTTTGAATCGATAGCGATTTGCTCTATTCGGTAGCAGCAGTGGCTGCTTTTGAACCAATAACGGCGAGTTTCTTTTCCGGCTCTGGCTGATCCACAAACCAAAACAGGTCATATACCGTGAGTCCGAAAAATGCTGCGAGTTCGTAAGCCGTATCGATCGGTGGCGTGAGGTAGTGAGTGTCGAATTTACTGATCCATCGCGCAGAGCAACCCATTTTTTTCGCCATCTGTTCACAACTCAGGCCATTCATCTGACGATAAAATTTCACATTGTTTGCCACCATTCGCGTTCTATCCATCTTAAAAACTCCTTTGGAAGAATTATTTATCAATCATAG
>DYSA01000441.1 GCA_020726425.1 Fibrobacter succinogenes
GGAACGAGTGCTGAAGCGAGTTTTTGTCCCCCACTAACACCTGAGTAGTTACCGCAGAAAGAAAACAGCTTTTTTAATCTGTGGAATCTGCGGAATCTGTGGAAAAAATTCTGTTCACTACTTCACCTGCTCTATCTGGGCAATCAGGAAAATTATTGTGTTTATTATCGACACAGCACTTCGAGATCAAATTGGTCGTTCTTATTCTCGAAAAGGCAGGTCTCGGTGAGCGGTATCTGAAAATGAGTGACTCGTGAAAAACCGAACCATTTCATCGCGATACACAGGGGACTGACGATACATATCAGTGTGATCCAAGGGAAGGTAGAGGAAATCAGAAACAGGATGATTCCAATGCTGAGGATCAAAATCAAATGGGCCAATTGCCTGCGCTCGAACGCGATTTCTTTTCACAAAACTGGTCATTTTCGTTTCGATCAAAAAGCCAACGGGAATGGAGTCACACGCTAGCGAAACGTACCCCATTTCCGCAAACTCTTCCAGAACTGGTCCAATGACCAGTCGAAGCAGTCGCGGATATTTTTCCACGGCGATCCGAGGAGCTCGTTCCTGATAGGGACTTCGATCGTAGACTACAGCGGTGAGATTAGGGAGAAGATTCCGGTTCATAGTGAAATTGAAAACCGCCCCGCCGAGAATAAATCCGTACACCGACACCGACTTATAGTGATCAATGGTGTAGTCACTGATCAGTTCGGTCAATCGTTGTGAACTTTTCTCCATTGAGTTCCGATCGATGATATCGGCACACAGAACATCCGATGAATCGGAGCGAAAGGTTCCGGCAAGTCTGTTCACTTTATGTGGAGAACTTCCAAGCCCCGGAAGAATCAAAATCAAACTCTTTTGCGAAACTGGCTTATCCGACGAGGAGTAGAATCGTTCGTGAGATTGCCCGATCGCAAACAAAAGTGCCGTGAAAAATAGTGCAATGCGCAAAGATGAACAGTTAATCATCATGCGAGAACTCGAGCATTTTGAACTTTTTTGTAAAGAAATCCAACGCGATTGGGCATGGTAAATGTGAACACACTGATAAGTATCAGTTTAGAAAGATGGTTCGCAATGTCATGGGCGACAATCATGTGCTGATAGATCGACAGGAGAACAACGATTCCCGTCACTATCAAAGAGAGGATCAAACCAAATTTCACGCTGTTTTTCGGTCGTACCACCGCAAAATATCCACTCATAAGAACGAACAACATAACGACAAACGCGGGCATCAACAACGATTTCGGCAAAAATACCTGATCATATTCAACCCAGAGGCGCCCCAAAGCGATCATTGCAATAAAGGCCAGAACATTTTTCACAATTCGATTCATACCAACCTCTCTGTTAGACAATTTTATTTTTCAAAATCCCGAGACCGGAAACTTCCAACTCGATCAGGTCGCCTCGCTTAAGCCACTTGCCGTGTTCGAGACCACAGCCGTTGCCCACGGTTCCCGATCCGATACACTCGCCGGGATAGAGCGTTTCTTCGTGAGAAATATATGAAATGATCTGTTCAAAGCTAAAATGCATATCGCCACTATTTCCCGAGATCCAGAGTTCACCGTTCACGCGGGCGGTCATGGTGAGATTTTTTGGATCAATTTCATCGGGAGTTACGAGAAACGGCCCCATGGCGTTGCCCGTGTCAAAATCTTTCGACTTAGCCGGCCCAAGGCGACCACCCATCTCCTCCATTTGAACATCACGTGCGGAAAAATCATTAAAAATGAGATATCCCGCGATATGCTCAGTCGCTTTTTCAACAGGAATATTTTTCCCCGATTTTCCAATAATAATCGCAAATTCACATTCGTAGTCGAGCAGTTTCGTATGAGAAGGCCAGATCACATCGCCGCATCCAATTACAGAAAAAGGATTTCCTTTGTAATAGATCGGTCGCTGATACCACACTTTCGGAGGAACCGCGAGAGATTTGCCAATCACCCGTTCCAGAATTGCATTGATTTTTGCGAGAAGTTTTGATTTCCACCGAATCGCCGTTTTGGTTGCGTTCACCAAATGCTGTTCAAAGGCCAAACAGTCGCGGATTGATAAGGGTCGGGGAAGTGGTGCGTGAAAAGTCAGAGAATCCGGCAAAAGAGTAACCCTTCGATCCGATTTGTTTCCACCTGATCGCGAATCGATTGTGCCAAATTAAACGCGGACGTGCCACCTTCGATCCAATCGATCATGGTGGCAAAGAGTGGCGAAGGTTCGCCAAAAAGGGATTCATGTGCGCTATTCAGATCGAGAATCGAACCATCGATCAAAGCTACACCCAAAAATTTCCGCGATTGACCCAATGGAGATACAGTACAGAGTTTCATGATAAATCCTTGTGAATTATTCTATAATGAATATAGTATTGATCTGTAAATCATGCCGTACTTTCTGTTCAACACCAACCAAAGAGAAACCTGAGAATTTGACAATATTGCATACAATATCCAAATTTGGATTCAACAAATTGTGGTTTGCAAAGGAAAGTGGAGTAAAAACGTACACGGAAGTGGAGGAATGAAACTATATTCTCACCGTGGACAGTTTACTGTTCGCCTGTTAGGTAGTCCCTCGATGGACGACTGTATATAAAGAGGGAGAGTCTTTTTGAGACTCTCCCTTATTTTTTA
>DYSA01000442.1 GCA_020726425.1 Fibrobacter succinogenes
CAACTGCGGGGACGGAATCTCAACTGCGGGTTGAGTTATTTGCGTTGCGCGGCTGGAATCGCAACTGCGGGGACGGAATCTCAACTGCGGGTTGAGTTTTGGCGGTGCGAGACTCAACGAAACAACATTCAGCCGAGAGTGTGAAAATGGCGATCAAACGAATGTTCGATCGCCATGGGGAGAAATAGGGTTATTCTATTTCAAAAGATTCAATGCACTATTGAATGTCGCCGAAGGTCTCATTGCCGCCGATGCTTTCGCCGTGTCAGGGAAATAGTATCCCCCGAGATCAACCTTTGAACCCTGCACCGCGATCATCTCTTTCACGATCAGATCTTCTTTTGTGGTCAGTTCCGCCGCGAGAGGAGCGAATTTTTCTGCCAGAGTGAGGTCGTCGGTTTGCGCCGCAAGTGCCTGAGCCCAGTAGAGCGCCAGATAGAAATGCGATCCCCGGTTGTCGATTCCGCCCACGGCCCGCGAAGGTCCTTTGTCGTTTTCAAGGAGGCGACTGGTGGCGTCGTCGAGCGTGTCCGCGAGAATCTGGACCGCTTTGTTGCCAGACTGTTCCGCGCAGTATTCCAGCGAAGGAACCAGTGCCAAAAATTCTCCCAGTGAATCCCAGCGAAGGTAGTTCTCTTCGACCAACTGCTGAACATGCTTCGGCGCCGAACCACCAGCTCCGGTTTCGAACAGACCGCCACCGTTCATAAGCGGAACGATCGAGAGCATTTTCGCCGAAGTTCCCACTTCGAGAATGGGGAACAGATCGGTGAGGTAGTCGCGGAGAACATTTCCGGTCACCGAAATTGTGTCTTCGCCTTTGATAATTCGTTCCATGGAGAATGTGCAGGCGTCGATGGGATTCATAATGCGAATGTCCAGTCCCGCAGTGTCGTGATCTTTCAGGTAGGTGTTCACTTTCGCGATTACCTGACGATCGTGAGCGCGTTTGTCATCGAGCCAGAAGATCGCCGGTGTTTTCGAAGCACGGGCGCGGTTCACGGCAAGTTTCACCCAGTCGCGAATCGCCGGATCTTTCGCCTGACAGGAACGGTAGATATCGCCACTGTTTACGGTCTGTTCCAAAAGAGTTACCCCTGATTCCGCAACCACGCGAACGGTTCCCGCCGTGGTCATGCGGAAAGTTTTGTCGTGTGATCCGTACTCTTCGGCCTGTTGAGCCATCAGTCCTACATTGGCGACAGATCCCATTTTTGTTGGATCGAAGGCACCATTCTTTTTGCAGAAATCAATCGCCGCCGCATAGATTCGCGAATAACAACGATCGGGGATCAGCGCTACCGCTTCTTGAGCTTTTCCTTCGCGGTTCCACATTTTGCCGCCTTCGCGGATCATTGCCGGCATAGATGCATCGATAATTACATCGCTGGGCACATGAAGGTTCGTGATTCCCTTGTCCGAATTGACCATGGCCAGTTCGGGGCGATTCGCGTAGACCGCTTCGATGGCCGCTTTGATCTCATTTTCCTGAACGTGGCCGGCGATTTTTGCGTAGACATCGCCAAGTCCGTTTGTTACGGTAACGCCAAGAGAGTTGAACAGTTCGCCGTATGTGTCGAACACCTCTTTGTAGAACACTTCGACCACAGCCCCGAACATGATTGGATCGGAAACTTTCATCATGGTCGCTTTCATGTGAACCGAAAAGAGTGCGCCGTCGGTCTTGGTCTGTTCGATCTGTTCAGCGGTGAACTTTTTCAGAGATTCAATGTTCATTACCGAACTATCGAGAATTTCTCCGGCCTGAAGGTTCAGTTTTTCTTTGAGAACGGTGACTGTTCCGTTGGCATCGACAAATTCAATCTTTGTTGCAATGGGAGATTCTACGGTGATCGATTTTTCTGATCCGTAGAAATCGCCGCTGGTCATGGTGGCGACGCGAGTTTTGCTATTCGCACTCCAGGTTCCCATGCGGTGAGGATTCTTTTTTGCGTAGTTTTTTACCGCTTTCGGTGCTCGACGGTCTGAGTTTCCTTCGCGAAGAACCGGGTTTACCGCAGAACCGAGCAGCTTAGCAAAGCGTGCGCGAAGAGTTTTCTCTTCGTCTGTTTTTGGATCATCGGGGAAATCGGGAAGATTGTACCCTTTGGCTTTCAGTTCCGTGAGCGCCGCTTTGAGTTGAGGAATTGACGCGGAGATATTGGGGAGTTTGATAATGTTTGCCGTCGGTTCAAGGCAGAGGTTCCCGAGATAGGCGAGATCATCGTTGGTTTTCTGATCATCGGAAAGATTTTCAGGAAATGCGGCAATGATTCGGCCTGCCAGTGAAATGTCCCGAGTTTCCACAGAGATTCCTGCAGCGGCAGTGTACGATTCGATAATGGGAAGAAGGGATAGGGTTGCCAGCGCCGGAGCTTCATCGGTTTTCGTATAGATAATATCTGCCATGACGGCCTCACTCTCATCTGAATTGTAACACCATTTTCTGGTGCAAAATTACATTGCGAGCGGCCTTGTTCGCAATCTGCGGCAGGCGAATCATTTTCTCTCCGTTTGATTTGCCCTGTTCGAGGTTTCCGAAAAGTGTTCCGCACGATGAATAATCATTAATCACGTCAGTTGAGCTTTAGTACCGAATACGGCGAATTGATCTCATTTTGTTACTACTCAGGTACCACGAAAAAACCTTT
>DYSA01000443.1 GCA_020726425.1 Fibrobacter succinogenes
TTGAAGAGTGAAAAACCTAATCTGATATGTTGGTTTGACCTTCGGCAATCCACATCGGCATTAGCCCTTCTGGCTGAATCAAACGGTTTTGATTCTGATCGCAGTTCCGGTTGAATCTATTCCCATACCTCATCTGAGCAAACTGCCGGTAGGCAACTCCACCGGAACAACCGTTCCGGAAACACCTTTCACACACAGCTTTTATCACTTCTCCCCCTGCCGCTGTCGCGTATCGGGTTTGCCGAAGATTTACCGCCGATCAGGACGGGAGGCGAAAAGATTCAGTGGGCAATCCCGATCTAAAACCTCCCCCGAACTTCCCCTTTGCACACCGGCCGAAGACCGCTTCTGCGTGCAGAAATCGCGGCTGGCGGATGGAACGACCTTATGAGCAAACAGAGAGGGGGCTTGAGGGGAATCGTAAAGGGGATCGGGGGAATCAGTCAGTGGGCGATAGTCGGCAGGGGAAGTTTACTCCGGTGAAGGTGGGGGAAAAATGGAGCGGTGGGGATTGTGCGATGTGAGAGGAAGAGAAAGGTTCGGGGGTGAGCCCGAACCATATACTATCAAACCTTGCTCTTATTCCTGTTTAAACGAACAACAAGAAAAAATATAGCTTGTATTAGCGTTGATACACCTATCAAAATCAAGCTGTTTGATATTTGCTTTTTGTGAAATTGTTCGAATTGTGCAGGCTCTATTCTTACATTTTGACCCTTGAGTCCAGTAACTAAGTATTTATTTGTTAAGTAGTTTCTTGCAGTTACCTTTACGGCCTCTCCTTCCATGTTTTTAATTTTTACGCCCTCACCTATCGCACCATAAAAAAAGAATTGATAAGAATAACCATGTAAAGAAAACTTAGCTGATCGCCAACCGTCCTCCGACAATGGATTCTCCACTATCGATGTAAATGTATGTACCCCAGCCTTTATGGTGGAGAACTTATATATGTTGTAGATACTTAGCGCCTGCAAGATAGACAATCCAATAGCCATTGTTTTCAACGCAGAAAATGCTAATTCTTGTATATTGTTAGTACTCATTTGTTACCGTTCACCCTATTTATCCCTTCCGTTATTTTCTCCGCAGCATTCGCACCATTCATAAATGTTTCGATCAAAGCGGATGTGAAAAAGTTGGTTGCTTCTTTAGCGCTTGCCAATACTTGACCCACAAACAAATTAGTTGTGCCACCCAAGAATGCAGATTCAAGCATACCATCGGACCAATATTTACAAGGATCTTGATAATTTTGTATCCCTTTTTGTACAGCCCCACCTAATGCACCACCCCCAAATACAATTCCTGCTGTTGCGAGAGAACCTAAGGGGTCTAAACCTGCACCAATAACTGCACCAAGGGCAGCTCCTGAAATAGCACCTCCTGCAGCACCTGAAATTCCCGCATTAAAATCTATGTATCCGTTTTTAACATAATTTCCAGCAACTCCGCCAATAAAACCAGCAACTCCGCCAGTAACTGCACCGATACCCGCCCCTGCACCGATACCGACAGCATATCCTGTAGGGTCTACAAGATTCACCGGATCATTATGGCAATATCTATAAAAGTTATGTTCCGCACTGAACCCCAACGGTTCCTTATCCGTCCATCTCCCCGCATCTGCATCATAATCTCTCGCCCCGAACCGAACCAGTCCGGTCTTGCTTTCATACAACCCGCCGGCAAACCCAAAGGGCTGGAAGTCAGGATTCGTGTTCTCTACAACTTTCCCGTAGGAATCATACGAAATCTTTTGAACCACGTTACCGGTCGCTATATCGACCACCGCCCGAACTGAACCGAGACGATCTTTCACCAGTCGATAGGTCACGCCGTCTTGGATCATGTAATCGGGAACATTGATCCCCGTGGCATAGATAAACCGTGCAGTCACCGCTCCGGTTGCATCCAGCATCGCCGCCGGACGAAGTGCACTTTCCCAAAGGAGGTTATTCACCACGGCACCGTTCAGTTTGCGGGAGATAATCCGTCCCGATGGATCAATCACATTTTCAAGAACCGTTCCGTTGGGAAGGGTGGTTTTGATCAGATTACCACGAACGTCATATTCATAGGAGGTTACTTCAGAACCAACGGTTTTGGTTTTCAGTTCACCGTTTGGTGTATACGTATAGGTCGCTGTTCCATCGCTGAGCAGACGATCCTGACCGTCAATGGTCAGACCAAGGCGATTTCCGTTGGCATCATACGAATAGGATTCCACAACCGAACCATCTTTGCGCACTTCCGTGAGCTGGCCAACTGCATCGTATTTGTACGCGTAAGTAGTTGTAACGCCGTCAATCGTTTCACGTTTCTCTGCTAAACGACCGAGTTTGTCGTAAGACGTTCCCTCTTCGCGGAACAGGGTGGTAGCCCCGTTAGTCACCTGATAGTCAACCAAATTGCCCGTTGCATCAAAGATCAGCGTGTCTTTTAGATTCCCAATGGTCGTTCCGGTCAAACGACCGTTCGCGCCATCGCGCTTGATCGTCAGATCACCGGCTTTGGTCAGAAGGCCGTCGTTGTCATAGACAAAGCCGATCTTGTGGCCATCGTTCACACTCTGCGTATCCACCTGCATTTTTGCATTGAACCGCACACCCACGGAACCGTTCACCGCACCGC